>JBJEOD010000059.1:0-3428 GCA_051880535.1 Acutalibacteraceae bacterium
AGCTGTCATAATCTCTCTTGCATATAATTGCATCACCTGGCGGTGAAGCTTTAAAAGCGGTTCGCATTCAGCGCAGTTAAGTATAATTGTATCGGCATTTTCGTTAAGCTTCGCATAGCTTGGAAAACCGGCACCGCCTGCACCGACAACACCTGCGTTTTGCAAAATGCCTTTTAACTCACTTATATTCATAATATCAGTCCATCAATCCAATAGAATTATCAACTATTCCAACGATTGCCGCGTCAACAGCCGCGTCATTCATATCGCACCCTATTCTTGCGGCGCTTCCTGTTGCAACGA
Source organism: Acutalibacteraceae bacterium (assembly GCA_051880535.1). Lineage (GTDB taxonomy): Bacteria > Bacillota > Clostridia > Oscillospirales > Acutalibacteraceae > UBA737. The sequence continues at coordinate 304 of JBJEOD010000059.1, forward strand.
GTACGATTTCTCCGATACCCGCGCCAACATTATCGACAGCTACTATACGTCCGTTTACGTTCATGCTTTCAAATGGTTCAACTATCATAAATTTGCAACCGAGCAAACGTTCGTTTTTGCGTGTGGCGACCACACTTCCGACTACTTTTCCGACTATCATCTACATTAAGTCCTTTCAGTAAAAGTAAGGAGCATTGCAAGGGCTTGAGAGTGGATATCGGGCTCCGTGGTATTCGGAGCCCGTAAACATCTCCGCATAGGCTCACTTCAAGGTGGGCAGGATTTTTTCAACATCTGCATGGGGTCTGGGGATTACGTGCACAGCCACAAGCTCACCCAATTTGGATGCAGCGGCAGAACCCGATTCGGTAGCAGCCTTAACTGCGCCGACGTCCCCGCGTACCATAACAGATACGAGTCCCGAGCCGATCTTCTCAGTACCGATCAGCTCAACATTAGCAGCCTTAACCATAGCGTCGGCAGCCTCAATAGCTGCAACAAGACCTCTGGTTTCTACCATACCAAGTGCTTCAAATGCCATTTTATTTCCTCCTGTTAAGATATAATAGACCACCGCCTAAACGGGAGATCAAGCAATAATTTATGTCTGCCGTTAAAGCTTGGGCAGAATCTTTTCAACATCGCTGTGAGGTCTGGGGATTACATGTACTGCTACAAGCTCGCCGAGCTTTGAAGCGGCGGCGGAGCCTGCCTCGGTAGCGGATTTAACCGCGCCGACATCACCGCGAACCATAACGGATACGAGTCCCGAACCGATCTTCTCAGTGCCGATAAGCTGAACATTAGCAGCCTTTACCATAGCGTCGGCAGCCTCAATAGCTGCAACAAGACCTCTGGTTTCTACCATGCCAAGTGCTTCGAGTGCCATTCTTTTTTCCTCCTTTACTGATGCTTCAGCAGGTGCCGGAGCTACCGGCGCTGATGCTGTTTTTTTTGACGTTGCGGCGTTTCTTGCCGCGCCGCCCTTTGCTGTTGCCATTTTCTATCCATCCTTTCAGAGGACTGTCAGCATAGCTCAGACCTCTTGAAGATATTGCTTGGATTCAGCAGATTTTTCCTGCTTTTTGTTTAAACGCGAGGCACTTAAAAGCACCATGCGTTCGGTCTCGCTGTGAGGGCTTGCGATTACTGCTGAAGCGGCAGGCTTTATTATGGCGCTGTTTGCCGCGTCGACCGCCGCCTGTACTGCTGATATACTGCCCTCGACTATGACGGTAACAAGTCTGCCGCCGAGCTTTCTTTCCCAGGTGACAAAGCTGACCTCCGCTGCTTTGCACATAATGTCAAGACAGTCAATTGCAGCGGTAGTGCTCTGAACCTCAACAAGTCCCAAAGAATTCATAAAAAGCTCCTCTGAAATTAAAGCTTAGGAAGAATCTTTTCAACGTCACTGTGGGGTCTGGGTATTACATGTACTGCGACGAGTTCACCAAGCTTAGAAGCGGCGAAAGAGCCTGCCTCGGTAGCTGCCTTAACAGCGCCGACATCGCCTCTGACCATAACAGATACAAGTCCTGAGCCGATCTTTTCGGTGCCGATGAGCTGAACCTCCGCTGCCTTTACCATTGCGTCGGCAGCCTCAATTGCCGCTACAAGACCTCTTGTTTCTATCATACCAAGTGCTTCGTATGCCATTTTAATTTCCTCCGTAAATTATTATTTTTTATCAAAAGCATTAAGCTTCAGCATTTTTTCCGTGTCCTTCTCCACATTGGGAATGATGTGCGTGCATATCACATCCGAAACACGCTTTGCAGCTTCTTCGGCTGCCTTGACGGCCGCTTCAACTGCGGATACGTCGCCGCGGAACTTAACAGCCACAATAAGCGGAACAGCAAGTCCGTCCGGGTTACCGGGTTTGTTTTTATCGAAGTTTTCAACGGTAACATCGGCCGCCTTGCAGCCTGCGTCACAGGCAACAAAAGCCGCAACAAGACCGTAAACCTCGATTATTCCGACTGCCTTACCCATTAAAGCCACCCTTATTCATTGATAATAGCTATCTTAAGACCCTGCATTGAAAGGTTTGTCTTAAGCGCTTCATTAATTTGGTCAAGCGGGAAGCGGTGAGTGATGAGCTTTTCTATCGGCAGTCCGATTGCCTTTGCCCGCTTAAGGAAGTCAAAGGTAGTCGCGTAATCACGAAGCGTGTATACCCAAGAGCCTACGGTTGTGATTTCCTTGGCGCAGATATCAAAGTGCGGATTTATGGTTGCGTCACCGCCGTTAATAAAGAAGCCCAATTCACATAAGCCGCCGCCGTTGCGGATGAACTTATATATGTTTGAATGTGCAACAGGCGATCCTGTGCATTGGAACGCAAAGTCGGCAGGATAGCCGCCGAAAGCGTCATTAACAGCCTTGGTCAGAGCCTCGATACCATTGTGATTTTTGAAGTTGACAGAATGCTCGGCACCCATTTCCTTCGCAAAGCCGAGACGCTTGTCTTCACCGTCAACAGCAACAATATTTTCAATGCCCATTGTACGGAGTACTGCGATACACAGTAAACCTATAGGTCCGCAGCCCTGAACGGCAACGCGGCTGTTAAAGCGGAGAATGCCGGTGGACTTTGCGCGCTCTACGGCGTGAACAAGAACCGCGGCAGGCTCGATAAGTATACGCAGGTCAAGACTCAGGTCACTTACATTAAATACGGTAGAGCCGCCTCTTACTACAAGATAATCGGAAAACCATCCGTTAAGATGGACGTCATCATCAGGCAGAAGGCCGTAAACATCGGCACCGCCTACGTTTTGTTTATTGAGGTCAAACATAGTGATGTCGGGATTGTCCTTAAAGATCATACAGGTAACTACCTTATCACCGATTTTAAGCGGCTTGCCTGCGCTGTCTTTCTCTACATTCTTACCCATTGCTACGATCTCGCCGGTTCCCTCATGACCCAAATTAACCGGAATTAGTCCGAACGGGTCGCGCTTGAATTCGTGAGCGTCGGTGCCGCAAACACCGCAGCCTTCAACCTTAACGAGAATATCGTCGTCACCGAGAGCGGGAATAGGGTATTCCTTGACATCAAAATGCTCGGGAGCTGTAAGCATAGCGACACGTGAGGTTTTTGGAATGTCGCCCGCGTGCAGGGA
>JBJEOD010000060.1:0-3411 GCA_051880535.1 Acutalibacteraceae bacterium
AGGGAAAGCTGCCCAAAATCAACACCTGTGATTTCTTATTATAAAGCGGCGGTATAGGGTGAATCTGTCTCATTTATCTGCCTCTTACCGCGGCCAATACGCAACAAACACCAAAGGCGGCAATATCCGCCGCAACTACGGTCGAGCCGACGGGGGTTCCCGCCAGAACGGAAATAAGTATCCCCGCCGCGGCGCAGATAACCGAAATCACCGCCGAAACAATTATCACGGGCTTAAAGCTTTTAAATAGCCGCATAGCCGAAAGCGCGGGAAAAATAACCAGTGCTGAGATAAGCAAGGAGCCTACAAGCTTCATAGCAAGCACTATTATAACCGCCGTAATCACCGCGATTAGCAGATTGTATGCCCCCGCCTTAACGCCCGTCGCCCGCGCAAAGCTTTCATCAAAGGTGACCGCGAATATTTTATTGTAAAAAAGAATGAACAGTAGAATAACGACCGCCGAAAGCAAGGCACAGAGCAGGACCTCGGCACGCGAAAGGGTAAGAATAGAGGTCGAGCCGAAAAGGGTACTGCAGACGTCGCCCGAGACGTTTGATGAGGTTGAAAATAGGTTCATAACAAGGTATCCGAGCGCAAGTGCCCCTACCGAAATCATAGCGATCGCCGCGTCACCCTTGATTTTGGTATTTTTGCCCGTTCTGAGCAGTAAAACCGCGCTTATCACCGTTACGGGGAGTACAATAATCATTTCGTTTGTAAGTCCCACCGCAGAGGCAACCGCCAGCGCGCCGAAGGCAACGTGGGAAAGCCCGTCTCCTATGAAGGAAAAGCGTTTCAGCACCAGCGTCACCCCTAAAAGAGAGGAGCAAAGGGCGATAAGCACCCCGACAATCATCGCGTACCTTACAAAGGGGTATTCAAAATAGTGCGCCAGCTGTGACAGAATTTCGCTCATACGCTCTCCTCCCCTTTTTCACAAAGCCGCTCTGCTGCGCCGCTTTTTAAATACTCCTCTTTGGTGCCGAAAAAATTTTCCTTTCCTATCTGCAAAATGTGGGTTGCGTATTTAAGCGCCGCATCTATGTCGTGGGAAATCATAATTACCGTTATTCCCTCTTTGTTAAGCTCGTAAATAAGGTCGTACATTTCGGCGGTAACAGTAGGGTCAAGTCCCGAAACAGGCTCATCAAGCAACAGCATTTTGCTTGTGGCGCAAAGGGCGCGGGCAAGCAGTACCCGCTGCTGCTGACCGCCCGAAAGCTCCCTGTAACAGCGCTTTGTAAGGTCGGTTATCCCCATTTTTTCAATATTTCTTTTGGCCGCCGCCTTTTCCTCCTTAGTATAAAAGGGACGAAGTCCGCCGTGACCCAAATTGCCCGAAAGCACAATTTCCCACACACTCGCCGGGAAATCCCGCTGTATGTCGGTCTGCTGGGGAAGATAGCCTATCTCCGAATGCTTTAAGCCCTCCCCTGTTTCGATTTTACCCGAAAGCGGCGGATTTAAGCGAAGAATCGTCTTCATAAGGGTGGTTTTACCCGAGCCGTTAACGCCGACTATGCAGAGATAATCCCCGCTGTTCAGGGTGAAATTAAGCCCCTCGGCAACGGTTTTTCCCTCATAGCCGAGCTTTAAATTTTCGGCAGTCAAAAGCGCCATTTTGCTTCTCCTAACTTAACGCCTTTTTAAGCGTTTCAAGATTTTTTTGCATAACAGTTAAATAGGTGACTCCGTTCTCCGCGTCCTTTTTTCCTACCGACTGCATACTGTCAAGCACAAGTATTTCCTGATTTTTCTCCCTTGTGTTCGCTATTACCGTATCGGCAATTTTCGTCCCCGCGGTTTCGGTGATAATGACATATTTAAGCCCTAATTCGTCGGTTTTCGCGCTCAAAAACGCCACGGTTTCAAAGCTCGCCTCGGTCTCCGCCGAACAGCCGGGAAATGCGGCGTAATACGAAAGCCCGTAATCCTCGGTTAAATAACGGAAAGGAAAGCGGTCCGCAACAAGCAGGGTTTTAAGCCGCGCCCCGCTTACCGCCGCGCGGTATTCCCCGTCAAGCGACAATATTTTTTCTGAATATTCAAGAGCATTTTCCCTGTAAAATTCCGCGTTATCGGGGTCCTTTTCTCCCAATACCTCCGCGATATTTTCCGCAAACAAAGCGGCGTTGTTAAGGGAAAGCCAAACGTGCTCATCCGACTCCTCTTCCTCCTCGCCGTGGGAGTGGCGCTCCTCCTGCATACCTTCGGTATGCTCCTCTTTATAGATGTTATCGCCCAAAAGCTCCGATAAATTCACAATGTAACGGTTTTTATTCTCATAAAGACCTATCGCATTACTAACCCATTCGTCCGACTCGCCGCCTACATATATAAGCAAGTCACATTCCGCAATTTCAATCATATCCGCCGCCGAGGGCTGAAAGCTGTGCATATCCGTGCCCTTCGATAAAAGCCAGCTTATCTCCGCCTTATCCTTAGCAATTTCCCTTGTCCAGTCATAAATCGGGAAGACAGTACAGACAACCTTTACCTTCCCGTCTTCGGCTTTCCCCTCGCCCGAGCAGGCGCAAAGGCAGAGCAAAATCAAAAGCGCCGATATAAGCGACCAAATCCGTTTTAAGCCTTTAATCACAGTATTCTTTCCTATCAAAAACATAAATTTGCAACTCATTCGCAAATTAGTATACTCTAATTTTATCTGCTTGTCAACCGCAATCTTAAAATTTTAGTTGAATAAGGCGCGCAGTTGGTATATAATTAAAAAAAACAATTTGAAGGAATGTACGTGAAAAATTTAATTGTAAATATTTATAAAACGCTTTTCTTTTTTGATTTAGCGATAGTTGTCGCCTATTATCTGCCCGACCTTAAAACCGAAAGCACAGCGCTTTTAACCCTTTGGCGGGAGGGCGTCTTCCTTGCTGTAATGATAGCCTTTACCCTTGTTTTTATAAAGCTTGTGGAAAAGAAAAGACTTAAGGTTTTTAATTTCAAAAACAAACTGCGGCATTATTCCTTAGGGCTTATCACCGCGATAATTCCACTTGGCATAACGGTTTTAAGCCTTTGGGCTGTCAAATCGCTAAGCTTTAACGGTGTAAACAAGCTAAGTGGCATAGCGTTGTGGCTTGCCGCCCTTCTGTTTAACGCCGTCGCAAACGAGCTGCTACTTCGCGGCTACCTGTTTAAGCTTTACAGGAAATATTACGGTCTGCCTACAGTCACGGTTATTGTTACCCTGCTTTTTATCTCGCTTAACATTAATATCTTTTCGGGCGGAATAATTTACACCACGAATATGCTGCTAAATAATATTCTGCTTTGCCTGTTAGCCGAGTATTCCTACTCGGTGTTAGCCCCGATAACCGCGCACTTTTTCTATAATGTGATAAGCGGCTTTGTGCTTGGCAGCCTTACGGTTTCAAAGGATTATCCCGTGCT
>JBJEOD010000061.1:0-3410 GCA_051880535.1 Acutalibacteraceae bacterium
TGAGTTCTGGGAGACCTTCAGCGGCAATCCCTGCTGGGTTGTGATAGATTTAAAAAGCGTCTATCTTATTAACCGCTGGGAGGTACAGAATATAGGTGCCTACGGCGAAGGTGCGGAGAGCAATGCGAGCGACTACCGTCTGCAATACAGTCTTGACTGCAAGAACTGGAAGGACGCCGATGTTGTCTTCGGTAACACCGCAAGCGTTACCTCCCAGAAAATCGAGCAGATAACCGCTCAGTATGTACGGCTTTATGTTACCCGCGCTAATAGAACAAGCTTTGAATCAGAGCGCGACCGCTGTGCTATCTGCGAATTTACGGTGTACGGCTTAAAGCTCGGCGGGGGCAGAACGACCGACTGGACGCTTATGGATTTATCTTCAAAGAGCGAGAGCGGCAGTTCGGACAAGAGCAGTGGAACAAGCTATTCAAGCGACCCTGTTTCATCAGCTTCAAGCACCGATACGGACAGTGAGATAAATTCCGCTGAGGATTCCCCCACAACGAGTGAGTCTAAGCCGTCGGACGGCAATAAGGAGCCTGAGAAGAAATCGGGTAACGGGGCTTTGATATGGATTATTATAGGCGTATGCGCGCTTGCCGTAATAGGCGGAGCCGCCGCGTTTATCGTAATTAAAAAACGTAAAAGCAATTAAGAGCATAACTTACAGAAACGCCGAAGCAGCAGAAAAAGTGCTGTTTCGGCGTTAGCTGTAGAAAAATTCAGTTGAAAGAATAAGAGACAAACGGCAGTACCTGTTTAATTTTGAATCGGAGCGGGTGCGCCGTAGTCCTCACACAGTATTTTTTGAACGTAGTGTATATCAATTTCACGAAGGGCTTTATTTTGGTTTATCGCGGTTGCCGCGGCAAGTCCCGCGCCCTCTCCGATAGCCATACAAATCGGCATAACGCGGTAGCTTGAATGGGCGATATGCGTTCCCGATATGTTTCTTCCACAAAGCAGAAGATTCGCTGTTCCCTTGGGCAAAAGCGAACGGTACGGTATAGTATAGCTTTCTCCGTGATAGTCCGGGACGTTCTCGTCATGCACGGAGGCAACCTCTGTAAGGCTGTGGATTCCGAAACAGTATTTCGCGTTGGATACTATCCAGTCGTCAAATACCGTTTGATTCAATATGTCCTGCTCATTAAGCGTGTACTCTCCTGTGAAACGGCGAGACTCCCGAACCCCCGTATATGCCGCAACGCTTGTCAGATAACAGTTCCTGTAGCCCTTTACACATTCCCGTAAAAAAGGTATTATTTCAAGGACCTGTCTGTGCGCCAGCACTTCCGCATAGGAGCGCTCAAGAATATCCGCTCCGTTTACGCGGTTAACGTTGGTCATATTTACCGCCGCTGTATTGGGCTGTATTCCTTTAAGCAGTATTATATGACCCGCAGGCTTTGATATTTTGCCCGCGTCAATCCACTTTTTCATTTCGGCTTCAAGCTCCTTAAAGCCGTTAAAGGTATTCGGAAAGATTGCGTCATCTGAAAGACCGCCTACCTGAAATTCCAGCGAGAGCGGCTGCATTAAGCCGTCGGACGGTCTTCCCAAGGTAAACGGTACTCCCAACATTGCCGCAAAATCCCCGTCGCCTGTAGCGTCGATAAAAAGCTTTGAAAAAAGGCTTATTTTCTGCCCCTTACCGAAAATTACCGCCGACGTTATCACGCCGCCTGCAATGTTGACCTCAAGCGGCTGTGCGTGGGTAATTATTTTTACTCCCGCATCGTCAAGCAAAGTGTAATAAAAGCATTTTAAGTCCTCAACATCATATACCGTCCTTCGGTTATAGCGGTTAAAAATAAGCTTTTGAAGTCTTGAAGCGGCACTCCCGCACCAGATGTTAAGTCCGCCTGCGGTACTCATTCCGCCTAAGGTGCCCGTCGCTTCGACCAAAATCACCTTGGCGCCGAAATGCCGCGCGGAAAGCGCCGCCGCGATGCCCGCAGGACCTCCTCCGATAACCGCAATGTCACAGCTTAATGCCCTTTCGGATGTCATATTCCTTCCTCCACGCTCGATTTGTTTTTTAATTATTGTAGAACTTTTATGCGGCTTTTGCTAATGCTTTGGATACATATTGCTTGAGTTTCGGATACAAACAATCGGGATAGATTCACACAGCGAAAAGCGCAGTATCAATTTACAGCTTTTGCTCTTTGTAGGGCATAAGATAAAGCGCGCTCGGGTGGGAAAATTCCCGAGGGGAAATATTATCAAACATACCGATATGTACGGGAACGGCTTTTTTAGCGCCGACCGCGTCCGCAAATTTTACCGCGTCGGTCATATTCATATTATTTCCCACCCCGTTAACGGGGATAAATGCGTAATCTATATCTTTCGGAAGGTCGGCAAGCAGATCGGTGTTATAAAGCGTATCGCCCGAAAAATAAAGGGTTTTGCCGCACGCTCTTATGATCACGCCTATCGCCCACGGGTCGGAATGTTCTGCTTTTACAGCGGTAAATTCCGCGCCGCCCTGAGTCCAGACGGTGTGCGGCTGAAATCGTACAAGGTTGGCATTGCCCTTATACTCCGATACCGCAGACCTGAAAACGCTCTCGGGAGACAGAAAGGTCATATTTTTGTTGTTGTCAAAATAGTACTTTACGGTTTCGGGGTCATAATGGTCGGCGTGATTGTGGGTGCAGATAAGCACATCGGGCTTTATTTTTAAAAACCGTTCGTCTTTGGACGTTCTGCGAAAGCTGTTCGGATTAAGCTTTTCGCAGTAATCCGAAAGATAGGGGTCGATCATCACTTTTAGGTCTTCGCACTCCAAATAAAAGCCCGCCTGACCAAGCCAAGTTATTTTCATTTTGAACCGCCCTCCGCTTTGCATTTTCTTACAATTTCGATATGCTCTTTTGTAAGGGCGGTAATCTCGGCATAATTTTTTGTATCAACAAGGTCTTTTCTGAAAACCGAGGCTCCGGTTCCCACGCCTATTGCGCCCGCGTCAAAAAAAGCCTTTATTGTATCGGGATTTACACCGCCCGTGCAGATGAATTTCATTTGCGAAAGCGGAGAGACGATATTTTTAAGATAGCCTATATCGTTCACCGTAATGGGAAAAAGCTTGACAAAATCCGCGCCCGCGTTAAGGGCGGTCATACACTCGCTCGGCGTAAAGGCGCCCGGGATAGAGACCATACCAAGGCTCTTTGTAAGCTTGATAAGTCCCGGGTCGGTGTTGGGAGAAAAGGCAAATTCACCGCCCGCTTCATATGCCGCCTTTATGTATTCGGGATAAATCGCGGTTCCCGCACCTGCAAGCACCTCATCGCCTAATTCTTGCTTAATTCCGCTTATAACGCCGCAGGTTTTATTAACGGTGTCGGGGTCGGAGGGGTCAAAGGTAATCTCGAAAATCCGCGCCCCGCCTTTATAAG
>JBJEOD010000062.1:0-3394 GCA_051880535.1 Acutalibacteraceae bacterium
AAAGCTTTTGGTATCTGACGAAGAGCAGGCTCAGTTTATAAAGGAAAGATTTTTAAGCGACAATAAAATTTATTCCGAGGTTATCGAATTGCTCACAAAAAAGTAAATACCGTTATTTAAAATCCACGCTCCGAGATTATTCAGAGCGCGGATTTTTTAATGAGTATTATAAATTATTCACCGAACGGGAAATCAAAGGTTCCGCCGGAGCCGCCGTCCGACGAGCTGCTGCCCGAATTAATATCCGAGGAATAGCTTGATTCGCCCGTATTGGCTTTGAGAGTAACGTCGAAAACGCTTTCCCTGCCTGACTTTGAAAGCACCGTAACCGAAACCTTATCGCCTGCAGAGCTTTCCTCGATGATATCAAGCACAATATCATCGCTTGTGACCTCGATACCGTTAATATGGGTTATAACATCGCCTTCGGTAACCTTGCCGTAGAGGTCGCTGTCCTCCCCGACAGAGGCCACATAAAGTCCAACGCAGTCATAACCGTTAATTTCCGCAGTTACGGAATTGATAGCGGTATATGTTATTCCGAGCTTTGCACGGCTGACAACCCTGCCTTTGCTGATAAGCTCCTCACATATGCGCTTCATAGTTTTTGTGGGAATAGCATATCCCACCGCGTCATAGCTTACTCCTGCAAGCTTTGAGGAGGTAATGCCGATAACCTGACCGTACATATTGACAAGGGCGCCGCCCGAGCTGCCGGGATTTATAGCGCTGTCGGTCTGGATAAGCTTTGCCGAGTAATTTGAGGTTGATTTAACACGTCTGCCTGTTGAAGAAATAATGCCCTTTGTAATGCTTGACGCGTCTGTAGCGTCGCTGGGTCTGCCGATTGCTACAACGTTTTCACCGAAAACAAGCTCATCTGAGTTTCCGAAGTCGGCGGGGGTAAAGCCGCTACCGTCGATTTTAAGAACGGCGAGGTCGCTGACCTGGTCGCCTGCAATGTATTTTGCGTCATATTCCTTTCCGTCAGAGGTGTAGACCTTAAAGTTAGGTGCTCCGACCTCGGAATAAATATGGTCGTTGGTAACTATATATCCGTCCTGTGAATAAAACACGCCGCTTGCCTGTGAGCCATTACCTGCGGAATTGTATACCGTTATTCCTACAACCGACGGGTTTACCTTTTCGTAAACCTCGGCGGCGGTCATTTCGTCGGTATCCTTCGGCTTTGCCGATAAATCAACGGTAACATTCTTTCGGGTGCCGACGCTGATACTGCTTCTGCCGAGGAAATAGCCTGTTACCGATACGCCCGTAAGCAGAATTACCGCCGCCATAATAATGGCAAACAGCTTTAGGCCGCGGCTCATAGGCTTGTAATCGACAACAGGAGCTATATCGGAATAGTTTATCCTGTTCTGCACAGCGGGCGAAGCGCCGAAGCCATCGGAGGAAAATTGCTGTTCTGTCACGGGCGGATACGGGTCTTGCCCGTAGGTATCTGCGGTAAAAGAAGGCTGCGCTTCGGTTTCCTGCTGAATTATCGGCTCCGAAACGGGGCTGTCGCCGGCGGAGGAGCTTTCACCAGTAACCGAGGAAGCCGCGGTTTTGCTTTCGGACTCCTGTGCGGCGTTATCGGCACTGTCCTGTTTTTGAAAAAAATCGTCCATATTTATTCTCCGTTCTATAATGGTAATGTAACGCTGAAGGAAGTGAAGCTGTTTTCGCGGCTGGTGACGGTTATTCCGCCGCCATGCGCTTTAAGAATGGTTTTAACAATGTAAAGACCGAGTCCCGTGCTGTTTTTGTTGGCGGAACGCGATTTATCAACCTTATAAAAGCGCTCAAAAACATATGGCAGCTCGTTTTCGGGTATTCCCTTTCCCGTGTTGGTTATTGTGAAAACAAGCTTTTTGCTTTCGCTTTTAAGACCGAAATCAATCGTTCCAGACTCGTTTGTAAACTTTATCGCATTATCGACAAGGTTGTATATTACCTGATGTATAAGGTCGCGGTCAGCGTTGACCGAAATGCTCGGTATCTCGTCGAGGCCTGTGATATTAAGCCTTTGCGACTCTATGCGCTGCTCCTGGCTTATTACTATTGTACATAAAAGCTCCCTGAAATCGAAAAGCTCAGGCTTTAGGACAAACTCGCCCGATTCAAGCTTAGCCATACTAAGCATTGACTGGACAAGACGGGACAGCCTTTTTACCTCGTCGGACACTATTGTCAAATAATAGCGCTGCTTTTCAGGCTCGATAGTTCCGTCAAGAATACCGTCTATAAAGCCGCCTATCGTGGTCATCGGGGTTTTAAGCTCGTGAGACACGTTAGCGACAAAGCTTTTTCTCATTCCCTCTAACTGTACTAAGGAGTTTGTCATTTGGTTAAAGGATACCGCAAGCTCCCCTATCTCGTCGTCGCTGGTAACGGGGATACGCTTTGAAAAATCCCCCTTTGCCATCGCCTTTGACGCCTCCGACATAAGCTTTAACGGCTTTGTCATACGGTAGGTCATTGTGTAAATGGCAAAAAACATCAGCAAAATGGGAATTACCGCCGATAGCAGGTAAAGCTTTATTATTGTAATCATAAGCTCCCGTATTGCCGAAACGGGTGCCGTGCTGAAAACGGTGCCTATCTGTGCGTTGTTTTCCCCGAAAACAGGCTCGGAAGCGATGTAATGGGGATTTTTATAAAGGTCAAGCGTGCCGAGCTTAAAGGAAGACTTCCCTCCCGCCGAGGTAAGCTCGGTCAGGGGGATTATTTTTTCGGAATGGAAGCACTCGCCGTTATCGATCCAATCGTCACAGCCGCATACAATGACCTTTCCTGTGCTGTCCGCCATAAAAATATCAATGTCCGAAACCGAGGCTAAAGCGTTTACAGTTTTGAAAAAGTCCTCGGTTTTAATAGCTCCGTCCGAAAGCTCGGAAATATATTCTGTGACCTCCTTACAGCTTTTACTTAATGACTGATACTTGTTTTTCGCAAGATAGTTATTAAGCGCAAATGAGAGTATCATCATCATAACCGCTAAGCTGAAAACGATTATAAAGGAGGTCATAAAAAAATACTTTTTGAAAAGCTTAAGCTTCATAGGTCTATTTTACCTCAAACTTATAACCCACGCCCCAAACGGTTTTAAGACACCATTCGTCCGAAACATTTTCAAGCTTTTCGCGCAGACGCTTTACATGAACGTCAACCGTGCGGGAGTCGCCGTAATAATCGAAGCCCCAGACCTCGTCGAGCAGTTGGTCGCGGGTGTAGACGCGGTTCGGATTGCTTGCAAGGTGGTATATAAGCTCAAGCTCCTTTGGCGGAGTATCAATTTTAACACCGTTGACCTCTAATTCATAGTTGGTGAGATTATCGTTGTAGTTTCAAAAGTATAACGCCAGTATAACAAACCTCCTTTCCAAAATCA
>JBJEOD010000063.1:0-3378 GCA_051880535.1 Acutalibacteraceae bacterium
AATGTGCGCGGAGTATTTAAAGGGCAACACCGCGCGGGCGGCGGAGCTGCAGATTAAATACACAGGTCTTATGAACGCGCTTTTCAGCGACGTAAATCCCATACCCGTAAAGGCGGCTATGAATATTTTAGGACTAAATGCGGGCCCTTGCAGACTGCCCCTCTACCCTATGGAGGAAAAAGCACTTGAAAGCTTGAAAGCCAAGCTAAAAGAGTGTGGCTGTCTCTAACCGTGTAGGGACAGGTGTCCTCGACTGTCCGTAAAATAAATTCAATTAAAATAAAGTTCAGGATGTGAAATAAATGATAAAGGCTATTCTTTGCGGAGCGTCGGGAAAAATGGGCGGCTTTGTATCTGCCGCCGCCGAAGCGGACGGTGAAATACAGGTTGTCGCAGGGGTTGATAAAATCAACAACGGTGAAAAATTCCCCGTCTTTTCCTCTTTTTCGGACATAAATGTTAGGGCGGACGTGATTATCGATTTTTCAAACCCCGCTCTGCTTGACGGTCTGCTTGATTACGCGGTTAAAAACAATATTCCCGCCGTAATCGCCACAACCGGCTACAACGACGCGCAGATTGAGAAAATTAAATCGGCGGCAGATAAGGTGCCGATTTTCTTCTCCTTTAATATGTCGCTGGGTGTAAACCTTATTGCAAGCCTTGCAAAAAAAGCCGCGCAAATATTGGGCGACGGCTTCGATATTGAGATTATCGAAAAGCACCACAACCAAAAGCTTGACGCGCCCTCGGGCACGGCTATTATGCTTGCAAACGCCGTAAATTCGGTTTTCGGCGACACCTTAAATTATGAGTATGACCGCCATTCTGTCCGCCGCAAGAGACCCAAAAACGAGATTGGAATACACTCGGTCCGCGGCGGCACAATCGTCGGCGAGCACGACGTGATTTTCGCAGGTCATGACGAGGTTATAACAATTTCCCATCAGGCTCAGTCAAAGGAGGTCTTCGCCGTAGGAGCGGTTCGCGCCGCAAAATTCCTTTACGGCAAAGCTGCGGGTCTTTACGATATGAGCAGTATGATGTCCTTTGAATAACCGAATATCCCCACAAAAAAAGCACAGCGGAAGGCAATTTCGCTGTGCTTTTTTCAGTTGTTCTAATAATTATATGTTGGAACGATTTTTTTGACTAACGCCCTGATATCTACAGAATCATCATACATACAGCTCTTCATTTCGTCAAGGGTTTTGAAGAACTCTTTTTCATCGTATTCAATCGGCTTACCTATGTGAATCATGCCGTTTTCGGTGTCTTGAAGTCCTTCCTCTGCCATAAGCATTTCCTCATAAAGCTTTTCACCCGGGCGAAGACCTATAAATTCAATGTTAATATCCTTATACGGTGTAAGACCCGACAGCTTAATCAGATTTTCGGCAAGGGTGAGTATTTTCACGGGCTTGCCCATATCGAGTACGAAAATTTCCCCGCCCTTTGCCAAAGCGCCCGCCTGTAATACAAGGGTTACAGCCTCGGGAATTGTCATAAAATAGCGGATAATATTCGGGTCTGTTACGGTAATCGGTCCGCCCGACTCTATTTGCTTTTTAAAAAGGGGTATTACGCTGCCGTTAGAGCCTAAAACATTGCCGAACCTGACCGCGACAAATTCGGTTGAGGAGCGGCTGTTATACGACTGGATAATCATTTCGCATATACGCTTGCTCGCGCCCATAATGTTGGTCGGATTGACTGCCTTGTCGGTTGAAATAAGCACAAACTTCTCCGCGCCGTACTTGTCCGCACACTGAACGGTTTTAAGAGTGCCGAAAACATTGTTTTTTATCGACTCGTTGGGACTCTCCTCCATAAGCGGCACGTGCTTATGCGCCGCCGCGTGATAAACTATATCAGGGCGGTAATTCCTGAATACACTTTCTATTCGTCGGCTGTCCCTTACAGAGCCAATAAGAGCTACCAACTCAAGCTTTGGAAATTTAAGCTTAAGCTCGTTCTGAATATCATAGGCGTTATTTTCGTAAATATCGAAAATAATAAGCTTTTTAGGCGAATGCTCGGAAATCTGGCGGCAAAGCTCGCTGCCGATTGTGCCGCCGCCACCCGTAACCAGCACGGTTTTTCCCGAAACATATTCCAAAACGCCGTTATTATCAAAGGTTATAGGGTCGCGTCCGAGTAAATCCTCAATTTCAACCTTTCGTATTTTTTTGGAAATATCCTTTTCGCCCGATTCGATAAGCTCATAAATCGAAGGCACTATTTTAAGCATACAGTCGGTTTGCTGACATATGTTAAGTATTTCAAACTTTTGAGAGCTTGTACAGCTCGGAATTGCAAAAAGTATAGTGCTTATCTCATATTTTCGGGCGGTATCTATTATACACTCCCTGCCGCCTACGACCCGAACTCCCGAAATATAGGAGCCTTTTTTAGCAGGATTATCGTCAATGGCGCATTTTATCCTGCAATGCGCAAAGGGGACGTTCGTATTAAGCTCGTTAATAATCATTGAAGCCGCAGAGCCCGCTCCGATAATCATAATATTTCCGGAAAGCTCAGACATTACTTTGCCTGATTTTTCCCGCCGGCTGTCATGTGCTTTTAAAGAAAAATACTTTATACACAGCCTGAAAGCAAGTGAAAAAACAAAGGTGAGTGAAAGGCAGATGAACAGTAAATCCAGACGGTAGGCACGGCTGAAAACCGCCATTTGTACGACAAACAGAGCGCCTGCGGCTACAGTCGCCGCCACAAAAATTCTGATGAAGTCCGAAAGGCGCGAAAAACGCCACAGAACGCTGTAAATTTTAAAGATATAATACGAAAAAACTATCAGGACAGACCAAACGAAAGCGGTAAATGAAAATAGAGACTTGCCGCTTGAATAGAAATGCTCTCCCACTATTTCAAAGGCCAAAAGGAATGACGCAACAGCCGAAAACAGATCAAACAAAACCGAAGCGAAGAAAACAAGATAACGGTTTTTCATTAATCTTACTCCTCATACTTAATATTCCTAAGCTTATTAAAGCAGGGAAATACCTGCGTTTTTACACTTGTTGATTTCCTTTTCGGGCCAGATAGAAACCTGTACCTCGCCGATATGCGCCTTTTGTAAGAGGAGCATACAAAGCCTTGACTGCCCTATTCCGCCGCCGACGGAAAGCGGGAGCGCGCCGGATAAAAGGAGCTTGTGGAATTCAAAATTAAGTCTGTCCTCAGCGTTTTCCGCTTTAAGCTGAGATACAAGACTGTCGCGGTCTACGCGGATACCCATTGAGGAAATTTCAAACGCGCTGTCAAGCACGCGGTTGTAAACAATAATATCGCCGTTTAACGACCAGTCATCGTAGTCGGGGGCTCTGCCGTCGTGCTTTTTGCCGTTTTTAAGCCTTC
>JBJEOD010000064.1:0-3376 GCA_051880535.1 Acutalibacteraceae bacterium
GGGCATTTAAAGCGCGAGTTTTATCCCCTGTGGGCGGATTATATAAAACGGTATATATCAGCATATAAGGAGCAGGGCATAAAAATAAGCGCGGTCACCGTTCAGAACGAGCCGCGCCACCACCAGCAATGGGAATCCTGCCTTTACTCTCCGTCAGAGGAAAGCGAGTACATAGGCTATCTTGCAGAGGCGCTTAAGGGTCTTGATGTAAAAATAATCTGCTACGACCATTGCAGGGAGCGGCTTGTTGAGCGCGCGGGGGCAATTTTCGGAGGAAAAAACGGCGCTCTTTGCGACGGGATAGCAAATCATTGGTATTCGGGCGACCATTTCGGGGAAATCCGCGCGGTAAGTCAGCTTTGGGGCGATAAGCTTCAAATTGCAAGCGAATCCTGCTGCTTTGATAAGCAAAAGGGTATCAAGACCGAAAACATATGGCGCTTTGCGGAAAAATACGCCCACGATATAAGCGGTGCTGTAAGCGCGGGGATTAACTATTACTGCGACTGGAATCTTACGACCGACGAAAATAACGGTCCTACCCATTTCAGGGAGGGACGGAACATTGTCGAGGTGCCTATATACTGCGATACAGGCTCAAATGAGCTTGTCTATCAGCCTTCATATTACTATATAGGGCATTACAGCAAATTTATCCGACCGGGCGCTAAGTGCGTTGCCAACAGCTGTTATACCGACAGGCTTGAGGTTTGCACCTTTAAAAATGCCGACGGCTCGCTTGTATGCGTTGTGCTTAACAGGACTGAGGACGATCTGCCTTTTATTTTAAGAATAGGTGACGGTATTTTAAGTCTCAAAGCCGAGACACATTCGATTCAGACCATAATTATAAACGATTAACGGAGACCGATATGTATAAAATTAAAAACGGTATTTTAACAAAGGACGGTAAAAAAATATTCGCGGTGGGGGAATCCTATTATCCCTCCTTTCATCACGCAAAGTATCCTGTACCGCCCGAGGGCGACCGTATCGGCGAGATGAAAAAGGACCTTAAGCTTATGGGCGAAATGGGGATAAACCACGTCCGTTTTGCCGCTATAGGTCTTACCGCCCTCGACGAAAACGGGCGGGTGGTAATCGACACGCCCTTTGTCAACGCAATGATTAAAGAGGCGGACAAAAACGGCATCAGCGTATCGGTGCGCCTTGAGGGCTACGTTGTAAATTTAAGAGATTTTAAAGACGTTTTAATGATTGATTCGTCAGGAAAAGAGCAGGACACAAGCATCTGGTACGATTTTATTCAGTCAACCCTGCACCACGAGGGACTTAAAGCGGATAACGAGACCCACGCCGCGGCTTTAGCGGAGTATTACGCCAAATTCCCGAACGTGGTCGGCTACCAGATATATAACGAGGCGCATTATCCGGGCGGAAAATTTTTTGATTATCACCCGAAAGCAATAGCGGCTTACAGAAGGTGGCTTGTCGAAAACGGAGTAATGGATAAGGCGCAGGCAGAAGCCTATCAGCCGCCCCGCTCGCGAAAGGAGCAGTCGCCCGATATGTGGGCTTTGTGGCGGATTTTCACCCGTGACAGCCTGACCGATTATCTTAATTCAGCATCCGCCGCCGCAAAGCGGGGTGCGGATATACCCACCTTTACCTGCTATACCGCCTGTCAGGCGTCGCTTACCAATGTATTCAGGGGCGTGGATAACTTCCGAAGTGCCGAAGAAATGGATATAGTCGGCTACACCTGCTATATTCACGCTGAGGGCAGCGATTATTACGCAATGAACATAGCGACCGATATGACGGTCTCCGCCGCAAAGCTTCACGGAAAGGAAAGCTGGTGCATTGAGCTTGACAGCCGCACCTCTATCCCTACGCGTATATTCAACAAAAACACCTACGCCGCGCTGGGGGCGGGTGTAAAGGGAATTGTGTACTATCAATGGCGTGGTGATTACCCCTCCGAGACAACGCCGATACCTAACGGCTGCGGACTTGTAAATTACGACGGCTCCAAAACCGCGAATTACGAAAACGCCGCTCATACCATTGCTTTGCTAAACGGACTTTCCGATTATATTGTTAACAGTGACCCTGTTTCATACGGTATAGGAATATTTCATTCCGATTACGCCGCCTTTTACTGCGACGCGGTGGAAAACGGCGATGGGGATACTATGAACAATACCCTTCACAATAGCTGTATGGCGAATCTGCACACGGCTTATACAGATATAAGGAGGGCTGGGATTTCGGCGTGGTTTTTAACCGCCGCCGACCTTGATGAAAACCCGCTCGGTGTTAAATACCTCTTTGTCCCAAAGGAGGAGGCGCTCAGCGCTTACGAAAAGCAGGCGGTTGAGGAGTTTATTAAAAAGGGCGGCACCGTTTACAGCGTGCGCACCAAGGGAACCGACCGCACCTGCGTTTCGGGCTATTCGCTTTACGGAGAAATAATGGAGACCTACAAGCCGTATTACGGGTTTTACGACCTTATGTATATAAACGGTTGGCAACCGCTTGCAGTATCAAGCCTTTCTAATATCTCGCTCAGAATACTTGAGGGCGAGGGATATAAGCTTATTGTGCTTGTAAATACCTCAAGGGTAATCCAACATTCAAGCCCGGTTATTGACTGTAATTTTGATTTTTCCGAGGCGGTGCTTTACACAAGCCTGTCAGAACCCGATTGCCTTAAAATTGAAAACGGGAAAATATATGTAAGCGATATAACCGACGGTGGAATAATAGTCGTTAAATAGCCTAAGAGTATTGCATATATAGAGCAGTAAAATCACCCGACTTTTTTAGGGTGATTTTACTGCTTTAAGCCTGCTTGATAAGAGGTAATTAGAACACAAAAACAATTAAAGTCAAGCATTTTTTAGTGAAAAAAGCGAAAATGGTTTATTTTTGACAACTAAAGGTTTATTATTGACTAAAAGATATTGATATAAGTGTGCTATAATATAGTAAAAATTAATAGAGAATGTTAATCGGGAATTAAAATGTGCATTCGGTCCGTTCAACCGCGCTTTTATTTGAACGGGTCTGCAATAAATAATAAATTGTAATGGAGGAAAATTTTATGCAAAAACTAAAATCAGGCAAAAAACTTTTTTCGGCAATTTTAAGCATCAGTATTCTTTTAGGCGCTGTTTTATCGGTGCCGGGCTTAACGGCAAGCGCATTCACCGTAAGCGAGGACTTTGACCCCGCTGATAATAAGTATTATTCAATTTCTAATGATGATGTAGCTAATTTCAGCAACGATAATTTGCTTAGGGCTACATATGAAAAGGGCTGCGAAACTAATGATGCCGGAACTCCTCTTATCGGAAATTATTATCAGATTTATAAGCTCTGGGATAATTCTACCAAAACCAACACAGGCGCT
>JBJEOD010000065.1:0-17750 GCA_051880535.1 Acutalibacteraceae bacterium
GTTTACGGGATAGGTGCCTATGCCGAACTCCTTTTCAAGCTCGTCAAGCAGCTCGAACGGGTCTCGCGCCTCGCGGTCAAGCTTGTTTATAAAGGTAAAAATCGGGATATGCCGCATAGCGCAAACCTTAAAGAGCTTTCTTGTCTGCGCCTCGATACCCTTTGCCGCGTCGATTACCATAACTGCGCTGTCCGCCGCCATAAGGGTACGGTATGTGTCCTCGGAAAAGTCCTGATGCCCCGGAGTGTCGAGAATGTTAATGCAGTAGCCCTCGTACTCAAACTGCATTACCGAGGAGGTTATGGAAATTCCGCGCTGTTTTTCAAGCTCCATCCAGTCGGAAACCGCGTGCTTTGCGGTCGCCTTTCCCTTAACGGAGCCAGCGGTCTGTATCGCGCCGCCGTAAAGCAGAAACTTTTCTGGAAGGGTGGTTTTGCCTGCGTCGGGGTGCGAGATTATCGCAAAGGTGCGCCGTCTTCCTATTTCGCGTTCTAATTCGGTCACGGAAAAATTCTCCTTTAAAATTACTCAAACATTATAATTCTATCATAAAGAGCGGGAATTATCAACATTTTCCTTGACCGATTTTTCATTTTTTTACGCGTGATATAAAAGCTTTAAATATTTTTGTAAAAAAGTCCGTCCCCTGTGCAGTACCATAAAAGCACGCCGTGCCTTAACACGGGTATGCGGACCGATAAATTCCATTCGGGATACTGCTTGATTATTTGCAGGCGGTCGTCCGTGGCAAATGCGATAAAGGAGATATAGTGCTCCTTTTTCATTTCGTGGGCGGAGGTTATAAACCATTCGTCCTCTACAGCGCTTATATCAAGCGTGTGTGCGATGTCCGCCTTTTTCGGTACTGCCTCGCTTATTTTTCTTGAACAGCAGGTTATCTCCGCCTCTCCCGTGCAGACCGTTATGTTGCCGCATATAGGGCAGACATAAAATTTCGTCTTTTTCATATTTCCCGCCGCAAAGGAGTTGCTTTCAAGCCCGCCGCCTAAAAGTCCCTCGATATTTACCCCGAAAATCCGACTAAGGCTCGGGAACAGCGAAATATCGGGCAGTCCCTGACCTCTTTCCCATTTTGAGACCGCCTTGTCGCTTACCGTAAGCATATCCGCAAGCTGTTTTTGGGTAAGACCCTTTTCTGTTCGGAGCTTTAAAATTAACTCCCCTGTTTTTTTGTTATCCATTGTTATCACCCGTATGTATATTAACCCAAACCGACGAAAAAAGCAATAAACGCCGAGTTTACGCGCGGTACAATAATTTTTCTTGAAAAAAGAACGTATCTATAGTATTATATATTATATATGACTATTTTTTCTTCAAAGGGGAAGAAGTATGGAAAAGAAAGAGAAGATACTCCGCCCTGCGGGACATATTCGCGGCGGCGCGCTGCTGCCGCACCTTAAAAGAACCGCCGAGACGGAATCGGTTGTAATGCCGCCGCCCGCGGTTGTGAAAATTCCAATGTCACAGCACATAGGCGCACCTGCCGAGCCTGTTGTAAAGAGCGGCGACAAGGTTTTCGTAGGCACCCTTATAGGTAAAGCGGCGGGCTTTGTGAGCGCTCCTGTTCATTCAAGCGTTTCGGGTACGGTAAAGGCGATAGAGGAAATGAACGTCGGCGGGCGTAAGACAAAATGCGTTGTCATTGAATCGGACGGGCTTATGGAAAAGGATCCCGAGCTTAAGCCCTTCCCTGTAAATACAAGGGAGGATATGGCGGTGGCGGCCGACCTTTGCGGGCTTGTGGGTCTTGGCGGCGCGGGCTTTCCGACAAGGGTAAAGCTGTCTGTCAAGGAGGATACTCCCATAGACACCCTTATAATCAACGGCGCCGAGTGCGAGCCCTATATTACAAGCGACTACCGCGCCTGTATGGAGGATTACGAGGACGTTATCGAGGGAGTATATCTTTTAAAGGAAAAGCTTAATATCCCCAAGGTTATTATCTGTATAGAAAGCAATAAGGAAAAGGCGATTTCCAAGCTGTACGCCATAGCCTCCGACCGAAGAGACGAGGACGACAGCGTTAAGCTTATGAAACTTCCGACAAGCTATCCACAGGGCGCGGAAAAGGTTATAATCTATTCCGCCACGGGAAGGCGCGTTCCTGCGGGCAAGCTGCCGAGCGACGTGGGCTGTATCGTTATGAATATAACGAGCGTGGTGACCCTTAACCGCTTTATCAAAACGGGTATGCCCCTTGTCGCTAAGCGTATAACGGTGGACGGCACGGCGGTAAACGAGCCTAAGAATATAATCGTTCCTATCGGCACCTCGATTAAGGACGTGCTGGAGTTTGCGGGCGGAGTATCAGAGGACGCGAATGAAATAATTTTCGGCGGACCGATGATGGGGGTAGACGCCGAAAGCGACAGCGGCGTTATCGAAAAGCGCACCAATGCGATAACCGTTATGAAAGAGGAGCTTAAGCCCCCAACGGTTACGCCTTGTATTCGTTGCGGGCGTTGCGCGAGGGCGTGTCCTATGAATTTGTACCCCGCGTCGGTAGAGGCGGCGGTAAATCACGGATTTACAGAAAAGCTTAACGGGCTTAATGTTAATTACTGTATGGAGTGCGGGAGCTGTTCGTTTGTATGTCCCGCAAAGCGGCCGCTTACTCAGGTTATGCGGCTTGCAAAGGCACAGCTAAGGAGGGAAAAGTGATATGAAGGAGATTTTAACCGCCTCGTCCTCGCCGCACATAAGGCACGGCGACACGACAAGGGGCATTATGTCGGATGTTGTCATAGCGCTTTTACCCGCCGCGGTTTACGGCTGTATTCTTTTCGGCTGGCGTGCGGCGGCGGTGCTGGCGGTCTGTATTGTTTTTGCGGTTTTAAGCGAGTTTTTATGGGATAAGGCGCTTAAAAAGCCGAACACCGTGGGGGATATGTCGGCGGTGGTTACGGGACTGCTGTTAGGAATGAATCTGCCCGCCTCAATCCCGCTCTGGCAGGCGGCCATAGGCAGTATTGTAGCTATAATTGTGGTAAAGCAGATGTTCGGCGGCATTGGCTGTAACTTTGCAAATCCCGCTATAGCTGCGCGTATTGTACTGCTCGTTTCCTTCCCCGCTACAATGACTAAATTTACCGAGCCTATTTTTGACGCGGTGACCTCGGCTACCCCGCTCGCCGCCGAAATCGGTACATACACCCTTAAAGAGCTGTTTTTCGGTATGCACCCGGGCTCTATAGGCGAGACCTCGGCTTTTCTTTTAATAATAGGCGGAATTTATCTGCTTATAAGAAATGTTATTTCCCCGATTATTCCCGTTTGCTTTATCGGTACGGTTGCGCTTTTGTCGCTCATTTCGGGGGAGAATGTGGCGGTATGGGTTTACGGCGGCGGACTTATGCTCGGGGCTATCTTTATGGCGACCGACTACACCACAAGCCCGACAACTAACCTCGGCAAGGCGATTTTCGCGGTCGGGTGCGGAATAATTACATTTGTGATAAGAAAATTCGGCTCTCTGCCCGAGGGCGTATCATATTCGATACTGCTTATGAATATTCTGGTTCCCCATATCAACCGTTTGACCCTTTCCAAGCCCTTCGGTTTTATAAAACCCAAAAAGGAGGAAGCGCGGAATGGCTAAGCTGATTGACACGATTAAAAGCAATAAAAACGATATTATAAAGCCTGTTGCGGTACTGCTTGCGATTTGCATTATAATCCCGTTAGCTCTGTCCCTTACAAATAAGATAACCAAGGACAAGATTGCCGAGCTTGACGCAAAAAACAGCCGTGCGACTATGGAAGGCTTAGTCCAAGCGGACAGCTTTGAAGAAACCGAGTTTAAGGACGGTGACACCGAATTCACATACCATACCGCCGTTAAGGACGGGGAGATTTTCGCCTTTGTCTTCAAGACAGCCGATAAGGGCTACGGCGGCGACGTATCGGTTATGACGGCGGTAAATCCCGACGGCACGGTAAAGGCAGTTGCGATTCTGGACGTTTCCGAGGAAACCCCCGGTCTTGGTCAGAACGCCGCAAAGGAGAGCTTTTACACCCAGTATGCGGGTAAAAAAAGCGGAATATCCCTGCTTAAAAACGGGGCTGAAGCAGACAAGAACGAGGTAAACGCCGTCACGGGCGCGACCATTACCTCAACCGCCGTAAACAGGGCGGTAAATAAGGCGCTCGAAGAATTTGAAAGCGTATCAAAAAATACCAAGGAGGTGACCGAGGGTGAAGAACAGTAAATATATGGGCTATTTTACAAACGGACTTGTTAAGGAAAACCCTGTTTTGCGCTTGGTGCTGGGCACCTGTCCGACCCTTGCGGTCACAACCGCCGCTATAAACGGCATAGGAATGGGGCTTGCCGCAACAATGGTGCTTGTCTGCTCCAACCTTGCAATTTCGTTGCTCAGAAATATTATACCCGATAAGGTGCGTATCCCCGCTTATATCACGATTATCGCGGGCTTTGTAAGCATTGTTCAGATGCTTGTCAAGGCGTTTTTGCCCTCGATTGACAAGTCGCTGGGCATTTATCTGCCGCTGATAGTTGTAAACTGCATTATATTAGCGAGAGCGGAGATGTTCGCCTCTAAAAACCCGGTACTTCCGAGCGTGCTTGACGGGCTCGGAATGGGAATAGGCTTTACCGCCGTGCTTACCCTTATGGGCGCGATACGCGAGCTTTTGGGGGCGGGAACACTTTTCTCCCTGCCCGTTACGGCGAATTTTATAAGCCCTATGATAGTATTTCTACTCCCACCGGGCGGCTTCTTCGTCTTCGGTATGCTGGTGGCGGCTTCAAACGCCCTTGCAAAGCGGGCGGGCAAAAAGCCCGTGGAGCATTTGGGGTGCGAAAGCTGTCCTTCAAGAGCGGTTTGCGGAAAGACGGAATGTGTAAGCGAAGAGGAGGCGGCGGTAAATGAATAGTACTACATCTATAGCCTCGATTCTTTTGGCGGCGATACTCACCAATAATATGGTGCTGTCAAAATTCCTCGGAATTTGTCCCTTTTTGGGCGTTTCCAAAAAGACGAATACCGCCTTTTCAATGAGCATTGCCGTAACTCTTGTTATGGTGGTGGCTACCGCTGTAACCTGGCCTATCTATAATTATATTTTAGCCCCCGATTACACCTATCTTGAAACGATAGTATTTATTCTTGTCATCGCGGCAATAGTTCAGCTTATAGAAATCGTTTTAAAGCGCTATATTAAGCCTGTATACAACGCGCTGGGCATTTATCTGCCCCTTATCACCACAAACTGCGCGGTGCTCGGTATTACAATGCTTAATATCACGAACGAGTTAAATTTTGTTCAGTCTCTGTTTAACGCTCTGGGGGCGGGTCTCGGGTTTATGCTTGCTATGCTCCTTTTCTCGGGCGTGCGCGAAAGACTTGAAACCGCCGACATTCCCGAATTTTTAAAGGGTCTGCCCATTACTCTTGTGGCGGCGGCATTGGTTGCGCTTTCTTTCTTGGGCTTTGCGGGAATAGGAGGTTAAAGCGTTATGGAAATTATTATACCTGCCGTAATTGTGGGAATTATAGGTTTTGTAGCGGGCGTGGGACTTTCCCTTGCCTCAAAATTTATGGCTGTGCCTGTAGATGAAAAGCAGGAAAAGGTTCGCGCGGCGCTTCCAGGTGCTAACTGCGGTGCCTGCGGTTATTCGGGCTGTGACGGCTACGCCGCGGCTGTGGCGGCGGGCGAAGCTGAGCCTGATAAATGCGCCCCCGGCGGCGCCGCTGCTGCCGCCGCCCTTGCGGAGATTTTAGGGGTAGAGGTTCAGAACGAGCCGAAGATCGCCTTTATTGCCTGTAACGGCAGCCGCGAGAAATCAAAGACCAAATTTAACTATGACGGAATACAAAGCTGTACCGCCGCAGCGCTTGTAAATGCGGGACCGCTTGAATGTGAATACGGCTGTATCGGCTTCGGCGACTGCGCCGCCGCCTGTCCCTTTGGGGCTATTACCGTAGAGAACGGAAGACCGGTTGTTTGCGGCGATATTTGTGTGGGTTGCGGCAAGTGTACAAAGGTCTGTCCTAAGTCGCTTATATCGGTTGTTCCTAAGTCGGCAAAGGTGAGGGTTGCCTGCTCTAACAAATCAAAGGGCGCGCCCGTTGTCAAGGCCTGCGGCGTTTCCTGCATTGCCTGCAAAATGTGCGAAAAGGCGTGCGAGAGCGGCGCTATTAAGGTTACGGACAATGTCGCGGTTATCGATCAGTCGCTCTGCACCGCCTGCGGAAAATGTAAGGAAGCCTGCAAGCGCGGCGTAATAGTGTAATGGAAATTCTTTTTGAAGATTCCGCCGTTATAGTTTGTATAAAGCCGCAGGGGATACTCTCTCAGGCGGACAAAAACGGCGGGGAGAGTATGATAACAAGGCTTGAAGCTCACACGGACGGGGAGATTTTTCCCGTCCACCGCCTTGATAAGGAGACGGGCGGGGTTATGGTTTACGCAAAAACAAGCGCCGCCGCGGCGGCGCTTTCCCGTGATATTGCGGAGCGCCGCTTTACAAAGGAATACCTTGCTTTGGTACACGGCGTACCCGCAAATAAAAGCGACACACTCTGCGATTTGCTTTTTCACGACAGGGCGAAAAACAAAAGCTATGTTGTAAAACGGCAGCGCAGGGGAGTAAAAAAAGCCGAGCTTGAATATGAACTGCTTGAAACCAAGGAGAGGGACGGGGAAAAGTATTCCCTTTTAAGGGTCACGCTTCACACGGGCAGAACCCACCAGATCAGGGTGCAGTTTGCACACAGAAAAATGCCCCTTGCAGGCGATAAAAAATACGGTGCAAGGGACAGCGAAGAAAAGCTGGGGCTTTGGGCGGCAAGGCTTATATTTATCCACCCCGCAACGGGTGAGACAATGGAATTTACCGCTCCTTATGAAAAAGAAAAAACATAATCCAGAACAATACTCCTGCCAGCGCCAGCGCACAGCCGAGACCTGTGTAAAACACGGCGATAAATATATCGGGCACAAGCCCCGAATATCTGAGCCATATTCCGCCGCTCATCATAACCGCCATTATTATGTAGGCTTTAAGGTCAAAAAAATGCCAGATAGGACGTAACTCCTCACTGTAGCCCTTTATTCGCCTTGTGTGCTTTATGCTCATTTTAAAGAACATAAAACCGAACGCGCAGAAAACGGCGGCGGAGAGCAGAATATTGACAAATGAAATATCAGTAAGCTTAATGTAGGCAAGGACGCCGAGCCTTGCTACATTAAAACCCGCGATAAGCCATACGCACCCCGCGACAGCCAGCAGGGTGCGTTTTTTTACGTGAAAGAACGACGGTCTTGACATAGCCTTTACCTCAGTTATCGGCGGATTTTTTAAGCGCAAGCAGTAAAAGCACAATGCCCGTGCCCGTTAAAATATGTCCTATTCCCGCAATTCCCGAGACCGCGGCGTTCACCGCAGAGGAAAGGGAAATATCAAGCACCTCAACAATACCGCGAACCGCAAGCATAACCGCCGTAAGCGGCAGGCCGATATTGTAAATAATCATAAAGGCATTAAAGGTTTTATGCTGATTGAGGGCAAATTTATCCGCAAAAAGTGCAACAAGCAAAAACACCGCCGTACCGAGCATAAAAAGGTGAACGTGAAGCTTTCCGAGTGCGCAAGCGCCCGAAAAGCCGTTCCATTTTGTAAACTCGCGGTAAAAAACGCCGCCCGCCAAAGCAAGCAGAGCATATATAAAGGCTATATTAATATATTTTTTCATTCCTTGTTTCTCCTTTTTTTCCTGTTATGTGTAATTATACCACCCTATACATAGCCTGTCAATTCATCTTATTGAAAAAAGTCGGGTTATAGGCTAAACCTATTACTGAGTATTGATTGCAGGTATTGGACAAAATAAAAAAGGCGTTGTATAATCATAACACAAACTCAGAAGGAGGCAGCTTGATATGGTATTAAAAAGATTTTCGGGCAGAAGCGGATATATATGTTTAAGCGCTGCCTGCAGCGAGCGAATGTGACTTTTCTGTCACCGTGATTAAATCGGCTTTTCAAACGTAAATTTCCAAAAATATTTAAAGGGTGAATAAACAATGAAAAATTCTTATAAAAAAATAATTTCGGTAATAATTACTTCTCTGCTTGCTCTGTCGCTTTTTGCGGGCTGCTCTTCTAAAAGCGGCGCAATCACAATCGCCGTGCCTAACGATCCCACAAACGAGGCGCGCGCCCTTTTACTGCTTGAGGAGCAGAATGTAATAAAGCTTAAGGACGGCGCGGGAATTACCGCTACTATAAAGGATATTGAGGAAAATCCGTACAATATTGAGTTTAAAGAGGTTGAAGCCGCACAGCTGCCTAATGTTTTACAGGACGTTGATTATGCGATTATCAATTCCAACTATGCGATTTCGGCGAGCTTAAATCCCGTTAAGGATTCGCTGGCGATTGAAGGCTCCTCCTCCGCCTACGGCAATATTTTGGCGGTTAAAGAGGGGGAGGAAAGCTCCGACTGGGCAAAGGCGCTAAAGGCGGCGCTTGAAAGCAAAAAGGTCGCCGACTATATTTCTGACAATTATGACGGCGCGGTTGTAAGCACGGTTGATAATCCTACAGACGGCTTTGACACCTCCGTTGATTACTCAAAGCTTAACGGAACAACGATTACCGTTGCGGCGTCTCCCACACCCCACGCCGAGATTTTGGCGGTTGCAAAGGAAATTCTCGCCGAAAAAGGCATAGTGCTTGACATTAAGGAATTTACCGATTATATTCAGCCCAACAATGTGGTTGAAAGCGGTGAGATAAATGCCAACTACTTCCAGCACCTTCCCTATTTAGAGGATTTCAACGCGGAAAACGGTACGCACATAGCGTCTATAGCGACAATCCACGTTGAGCCTATGGGTCTTTACGGCGGCAAGCAGACAACCCTTGACGCGATTAAGAAATAAATACAAATGGATTTATGCCGTCAGCTTAAGCTCTCGGCATTTTCCCTTTCGGAGGAAAATCAATGATTGAAATTAAAAACCTCTCAAAAACCTTTCCGTCAAGCTCAGGCGGGGTTGAGGCGCTTAAAAACGTCTCGCTTACAATACCCGACGGTGAAATTTACGGAATTATAGGTATGAGCGGCGCGGGAAAAAGCACCCTTGTGCGATGTATAAATATGCTCGAACGCCCGACCGAGGGCAGCGTGGTTATCGACGGCAGGGACATAGGCGCTCTTTCGGAGTCGGAGCTTAGAAAGGCGCGCCGAAGCATTACTATGATTTTTCAGGGCTTTAACCTGCTTATGCAGAGAAACTGCCTTAAAAACGTCTGCTTTCCGCTGGAGCTTGCGGGGATAAAAAAAGCCGCGGCCGAAAAAAGGGCGGCAGAGCTGCTTAAAATAGTGGGGATTGAAGATAAAATGAAAAGCTACCCCGCACAGCTTTCGGGGGGACAGCAGCAGCGTGTTGCGATCGCGCGTGCGCTTGCCACCGACCCTAAAATTCTGCTTTGCGACGAGGCAACAAGCGCCCTCGACCCCCAGACCACCCACTCCATTCTGTCGTTAATTCGCGACCTGCACGATAAATTAGGGCTTACGGTTGTGATAATCACCCACCAGATGAGCGTTATTGAGGAGGTCTGCACCCGCGTTGCGATTCTTGATAACGGCTCGGTCGCAGAGGAGGGTGCGGTAGGCGAGGTCTTTTCTGCACCGAAAAGCGACGCGGCAAAGCGTCTTGTTTATCCCGAGGGCTATGAGGATACACTTAACGCCTTTGACGGCGGAGTAGTCAGGGTCGTATTCGGAGGCGCCGCCGCAACAAAAACGCCGCTTATAGCGCAGATGGCGATGGAAAGGAATATAGCCGCAAGCATACTTTCCGCCTCTACCCGCAGTATAGGCGGCAGGGTGTACGGCAATATGCTTTTAGGTATCCCGGGCGGCAGGGAACAGCTTGAAAGCGCGCTTGGTTATCTTAAAGAAATACCCGATATTTTCTCAGAGGAGGTAAAGAGAAATGCTTAGCTCCTTTTTTGAATCGGAAAGCGTAATTAAGGCGCTCGAAGTACTTAAAACCGAAATACCCCTTGCTGTATGGGAGACCTTTTACGTGACCGTGCTCTCGACCCTTTTTGCGGTGATTTTAGGTCTGCCTTTAGGTGTTCTGCTTGTGGCGGGGGAAAACGGGAAAATCCTTAAAATACCTAAGTCTCTGCTTCATATACTAAATATTATTATTAATCTGCTCCGCTCGGTACCTTTCCTTATTCTTATGATTATGGTTTTTCCGCTTACACGTCTTATTATGGGAACGGTGGTCGGAACGGCGGCGTCAATTGTGCCGCTGGTGATAGCGGCGTTTCCGTTTGTCGCACGGCTTGTGGAAAGCAGTTTGCGCGAAATTAATCCGAATATCATAGAGACCGCGCAGAGTATGGGGGCTACCCCGTTTCAGATTATTGTTAAGGTAATGCTTCCCGAAAGCGTCCCCTCGCTTATCTCCAACGCGACGATTGCGATTACCACAATTTTAGGCTACTCGGCGATGAGCGGCATAATCGGCGGCGGCGGACTCGGCAAAATTGCGATTAATTACGGCTATTACAGGTATCAGTACCTTGTAATGGCGTTTGCCGTAGTTTTTCTGGTTGTTTTGGTACAGCTTTTCCAGAGCCTCGGCACCTTCCTCGCCGCCAAAGCGGATAAGCGGCTTAAGGCAAATAAATAAACCTCAGACGATAATTGTAGGGACAGGCTTGCTCCCCCCCGTCTAACGTCTAAACTATAACTCGATATCAACATTATATACGCCGTCAATCAAAATATATTCACAGCCGTATTTTCTGCAATATTCAAGATTGGCGGCGTTTTCGGCGATTAAATCCCCGGCTGTTAAATACGAATCGTCAAGCCGCTTTTCAATTTCGTCCGCATGGCTTTTTATGTCTTCAAAATTATTTCTTATGTACCTTTCGGACATTATAAGGCAGTAATACCGAATATCCTTTAAATATTCCTCGCTGAAATCCTTTTTCCAGTCGGGCGGTATATAACATCCCTCTATTACAAGGCTTTGTCGGTTTTCAATTGCCGTTTTCGCAATTTCTCTTATAACAGGCCAGAGGAAGCGGGTAAGCTCCCCGTCGTTCTCCGGCGTAAGAGTGGTATACTTAGCCCTTATAAGCCCCATTTTAAGATGGTCTATAGAAAGATAGGGGATTTTGTATTTTTCCAGAAGCTTTTGTGCCAACGCCGTTTTGCCCGTGTGCGTAGCCCCCGCGATAAAAATAATCATAGCTTTTTCTCCGTTATACAGTTACCAATAGTATTCTTCGGGCGGAAATTCATATTCTTCATACTCGTTTACATAGGGCTTTAATTCAATTATTTCAGCGATATTTTTCTTTATAAGCCTTTTTGCCTGCTCTCTTGAATAGTTATAGGAGGAAAAGTCGCTCTTTTTAATTTCTTTAAGCTTTATTTTTCCGTATTCCGAGGTATCGATTTCATAAAATTCCTCCGCGCGTGTATACAGCTCATCTGCCGCCTGCTCACTTATATCGCTGTCGGGCAGCTTAAGCAATTCCACAAGATACGGCACTGCGGAATCCGAAAGTCCGCCTAAATGGCTTACGTCGATTTCTTCAAGCTTGTCGCTTTTATAATTTTCAACATTGTAATGGGCGACCGTTCTGTCAACGTCCAGAAAACCGACCGCAAGCGCTAAAACAGCGAGGACGGTTATAATGTATTTTGAAATCGGGAATTTCTTTAAATACAGATATATCACAACGCCGACAAAAAGCAGAGCGAGCAGTACCATAAACAGGCTTGTCAAAAGGCGCAGGCGGGTAAGGCCGTAAAAGCCGATGTATAAAAGCATTTTGGAAAGGGCGGTCGCGGTAAAGATTACCGAAAACACGCATATAAGAGTAGCGGTTAAACGCACCGACAGCGGGATTTTTCCCTCTTCTGTGCGGCGGGAAAGCCCCGTTATAAGGGCGATAAGCCCTAAATTTATACTGCAAACGCCGCACAGCTCAAAAAATCCGCGCCGCGCGTAGTTTGCGGGGGTAAGGGCATAGCCCTCCGGAAGAATACCCGAAAAGGCGCTGAAAAAATAGGCGAGCTGTGAAAAGAGGTAGACCGCGTAAAAAACCGAAAGGATTGAAAAAAGGGTAACAGCGGTAGCGGCGGGAAGGTTTCTGTAATCGGTTTGCGAGCGGAGCGGATTTTCTTGCCTTTGCAGTCCCTTTTTAAGGGCAAAAAGCAGGGTAAAAAGGAATACCGCGAGAAGTACGCCGAGAATTATTTTTGCAATCAGGGTGCCTATTCCCGAAAAGAGCGATACCATAAGCCCCTCAAACGCCGCGTCGGAGCTGATTAAAAGGGGGATTACTACCAACAGCACGGGAACAGAAATAGCAATGCCGACAAGCACCTGCTTGTTGGGTCCCTTTTTATCATTTTCCGAGCAGTATTTTCCGTAGGAGCGGAAGGGCTCGGTTAAAAAGGCAAAGGGTGCGACAATAAGCGCGTTAAGGACGGAGTATATTATTCCGTGACGGCTCTTTTCACAGTCGGTGTAGGAAAGCGCCGCGAAAACTCCGTAGAGGGCGAAAACCGCGAAAAACAGCAGGGTATTGATAAACGAGTCGTCAAAAATTGCAAATACGGCGGAGAGCACAAGCGACACCGCGCCGCAGAAAAGGGGAAATGGCTTAATATGAATTTCCGATTTTACCATATAAAGCACGGTCAGCAGAAAGAGGGTGAAATGCGAGACCGTAAAGCCCAAATTAAATCCGCCGAAAAGCGAGAGTGAAACTAAGAAAACCGAGCAAACAAGGGTTAAAAGCGCGAAAACCGTGTCCCGCGCCGTCCAGACGGCGGGCTCCCTTAAAACAGGCGGATAGCAAGAGAGATTTATCGGCTCATCAATTTCGGAACCGCCATTCGGGGAAATTACATTTTGATTTTCATAGTCGGACATTAGTCTTCCTCCTTAAATTCGAGTATATCGCCGGGCTGGCAGTCAAGCGCCTTGCAGATGCTTTCAAGCGTAGAAAAGCGTATTGCACGCGCCTTGCCTGTTTTCAAAATTGAAAGATTTGCCTGTGTAATGCCTATCCTCTCGGCAAGCTCGCCCGAGGAGATTTTTCTTTTTGCCATCATAACGTCAAGATTTATTATAATCGCCATTTTTTGTCACCTATATAGTAAGCTCGTTTTCCGCCTTTATTTCTATCGCGGAGCGGAAGACGTTTTTTATGACCCGTAAAATCAGCGAGAAAAAGGCGGCGGCAACGCTTATAATGTAAAACGGCAGATAAAAATACCCCGAAAAAAAGGTGATTACCGCCGCCGCGGCGCAGCAGAGAAAAAGATAATTAAGCTGTTTAATATTATCTGTCACAAAGATGTCGCTGCGAATAATGTTTTTAAGCAGCCGCCTAAGCGATAAAAGAGCGATCAAAGCAAAGGGCAGGCAGGTATAGCAGACCGCCAGAATAACGGCGCGCAGGTCGGCGGGCCGACCCATATAGGTAATGTACCATTTTGTAAAACGCGGCAGAAAAACCGCGGCGGCTAAAAACAGCCCGATAATAAAATCCGTAAGATAAAGCGAGAGCTTGACGGAATTGTTTTGGCTGAGCATAGATTTACCTCCCAATATTTTCTAATCGCATATTACAACATTTTTTATCGTTTGTCAATAAAAATATACTGAAAAATAATATTACAGTTTTGTAACCGCTTTTTTTTGCTCTAAAATTTTTTAAAAATCATAAATGAGAAAACGGGAGAAAACAAGAGAAAATCAAAGAAAAACAGAGCTTTAAAACTTTAAATTAAAATTTTCAAAAATAGTTGTTGACAACTTCTTTGCAATGTGGTATTATATTTTAGCTGTTTAATAAGTATAAATTTTTGGAGGTTTTGAATTATGTCAACATTTATGGCAAAACCTGCTGAAATTCAGCGTAAATGGTATATAATCGACGCCGCTGACAGACCGCTCGGAAGAACCGCCGCCAAGGTTGCGGATTTACTTCGCGGTAAGTTAAAGCCGGAGTTTACTCCCCACGTCGATTGCGGCGACCATGTTGTCGTTATCAACGCTGAAAAGGCGGTTTTAACAGGTAAAAAGCTTGAAAAGAAGTACTATCGCCGTCATACAGGCTACATCGGCGGTCTTAAGGAAGTTAAGTACGCTACCCTTATGAAGACCCGTCCCGAGCTTGCTATGGAGCTTGCCGTTAAGGGAATGGTACCCGATACCACCATCGGCCGCAAGGCGCTTACAAGACTTCACGTTTACAGCGGCTCTGAGTACGCTCAGGTAGCTCAGAAGCCCGAAAAGCTTGACTTTTAAGAAGGGAGACAGATAAAATGTTTGAAGCAAAGCCTTATTTTTACGGCACAGGCAGAAGAAAGAGCTCTGTCGCCCGTGTTCGTCTTTACGCAGGTACAGGAAAAATCACCGTTAATGACAGAGACATTGACGATTATTTCGGTCTTGAAACCTTAAAGCTTATCGTTCGTCAGCCGCTGGCTCTCACCGGCACTGCCGATAAGTTTGATATTGTATGCCGCGTTGCAGGCGGCGGTGTTACCGGTCAGGCGGGCGCTATCCGTCACGGTATTGCCCGCGCCCTTTTACAGTCCGACGCGGAGCTTCGTGCAGAGCTTAAGAAGGCGGGCTTCCTCACACGCGATCCGCGTATGAAGGAAAGAAAGAAGTACGGTCTCAAAGGCGCACGCCGCGCACCCCAGTTCTCAAAGAGATAATTTCTCTGTTATCAAGGACATCAAAAACCCCGAAACTATCACGGTTTCGGGGTTTGACTTTCTCTTAAAAATATATTTTGGTGCAAATTATTAAAAGTAAGGACTATGACACAAAAATGCCATAGTCCTTTTGCTTTATGTAGATATTAGGTTTCGTCCATAAATATTTCTATATTAACATATTCATCATTGCTTGCACAGATAAAAGCAGGAGATTTGCGAATATAATCAAAAATGTTTTCGTCTATGGAATCACTCCACACGGACTTGTGGAACTTTTTGTTTTGTTTAGTGGGGTTATATTGAATATCTACATGGATTTGATAGTACTCGTCATTACCGTTTGAAAATTGTCTGACTAAAGAAAAATAAAATAGCTCCTTGCCCGTGAAATTAAAGGTTCCTGTTTCAAATAAAACGGCATCGTCTTCAATCGGTGTTTTGCACATTTTTTCAAAGCAATCAATTATTTCCGTTAAAGACATTCCTTTTGTGATAGAATTCTTTAATTCATCAACCAACTCATTGTCTTCGCAAACATATTCCTCAGCATTATTTTCAACGAAATTTCTGATGTTCTCAAAGACATTGCCGTCCATTGAAACCGCATCTTGAAAGTCGCTGAATTGCTCGTTATCGGAAACGGTGAGCATTGTATGCCTGATCTGCATTTGTTCGGCAAAGGAAATAATAATATCAAGCAACAGCAAACCGATTCCTATATACAAACACCATTTAGCAAAAATGCCGATTACCATAAAAATTATACCGGGAACAAATAA
The DNA here is from genome assembly GCA_051880535.1 of Acutalibacteraceae bacterium. Classification (GTDB taxonomy): domain Bacteria; phylum Bacillota; class Clostridia; order Oscillospirales; family Acutalibacteraceae; genus UBA737. The sequence goes on from JBJEOD010000065.1 coordinate 15,554, forward strand.
CCAAAAGAAGCGAAACAGAATATTTGTGATAAAACCAATCACAAACAAACTAAAAGGATATTTTCTTTCTTTCACAATCATAACCCCTATTTTATGAATTTAATTTACTATACCGTTAAATACTGCTTTTTTCAAGCTGTAGAAAACAGACTGACTCTTTGTAATTAAAATAAAACTTAAGTATTCGGCAACCGTTATTGATTTTATTTATAATCTTTCGGGTTTATTCCCGAAGACAGGCCGTTTTTTGCTGTTTGTCAGGCTAAATATTGCGCTAATGTGATTACAAGCGGCATTGTTACAATCGAAAGCACGGTGCTAAGGGAGACCATATCCACCGAAAGGGGAGTGTCCGCACCGTATTTTGATGAAAACATTGTGGTGATAGCCGCGACGGGAGCACTTACCGATATGATAACCGACACAAGCAGCGTTCCGCGAACCCCGATAAGATAAAGGAATCCGAGGGTTATAAGCGGGAAGATTATCATACGGATAAGCACCGCGAAAATACACTTAAAATCCTTAAAGGCAGTAAGAATATTGTTCTGTGCTAAATGGTAGCCGATTATCAGCATAGGAAGGGGAGTGTATATAGCGGATAAGTAATCAATCGCGGAATACAGTATATCGGGTATCGGGATAGAAAAAATAAAGATTACAAGACCTATCGCAAGACCGATTATTCCCGGGTTTATAAACAGCTTTTTGGGCTGTATGTATTTTTTGTCTCCGCTTATTAAGAATACGCCGTAGCTCCATATAACAAGGTTGAACATTATAATGTACGCCGAGCCGTAGAGGGTGCCGTCCGCGCCTAAAATCACCTGCTGGAGCGGAAGTGACATAAAGCCGCAATTTGCAAAAATAGAGCCGAAACGCAGTACGCGCTCCCGCGCCTTGTCCTTTGAATGAAGAATAAGGCGGCTTAAGACTATCATTAGCACCTGCACGGCAAGGGTGATAACAAAGGCGAAAGCCAGCGATCTCATAATATCGCGGCTGTATTCGCGGATAAGGGATTTAATTATAACGCAGGGGGTGACAATGATAAGGGCGATGTCGGTACAGCAGCGCGTGCCCTCGGCGGTCATTATCTTGGTTTTAGCCGCGATAAAGCCCGTCGCAATCATTAACATAAGAATCATAACCTGCGAAAAGACGGTTATCAGCATTATTTCACACTCTCGGCAAATTTCTTAAAGGCGGATATGCCCTCGGGGGTGCGCTTGTAAACTCCCGCGTGCTCCAAAACCTTTGCAAAGACAAGTCCAATCTCGTCCTTTATGATTTTATCGATATTACTTTCATTAATATCGTCGTATTTTGCCTTGATTTCCTTAGTCCATTCGGCGTGCTTTGAAAGGGTTTCATCATTGGATATGTCCCTGTTTTCGAGTATCGCCGTTTCAAGCAGAGCAATCTCATTTTTAAGGCGGGAGGGAAGTACTGCAAGCCCCATAACCTCGATAAGTCCGATATTTTCTTTCTTTATGTGGTGAAGCTCAGAATGGGGGTGGTATACGCCCAGCGGATGCTCAGCAGTGGTTATATTGTTGCGCAGAACCAAATCAAGCTCAAAATTGTCGCCGTTTTTGCGGGCGATAGGGGTTATTGTGTTGTGAGGCTCGCCGTCGGTCTCGGCAAATATAAAGGCGGCTTCGTCGGTATAGCCGCGCCACGCGGCTAAGATTTTATCGGCAAGCTCAATAAGTTTGTCGGGTTCGGGAGAGGAAAGACGTATAACCGACATGGGCCACTTTAAAATGCCCGCGTCAATGTCGTCAAAGCCTTCAAAGCTAAGGGGATATTCAATAGGTGCCTTCGCCATTGCAAAGGTATAGTTGCCGCCCTGAAAATGGTCATGGCTTAATATTGAGCCGCCGACAATCGGCAAATCGGCGTTGGAGCCGACAAAATAGTGCGGGAACTGCTTTACAAAGTCGAGAAGTTTTTTAAAGGTGTCGCGGTTTATCGCCATGGGGGTGTGCTTGGAGTTGAAAACTATGCAGTGCTCGTTGTAGTAGACATAGGGCGAATACTGGAAGCACCAGTCGCTGTTGTTGATTGTAACGGGTATGACGCGGTGATTCTGGCGCGCGGGGTAATTAACCCTGCCCGCATAGCCCTCGCACTCGCGGCAGAGCATACATTTGGGATACCCCGCCTGCGGGGCGTTTTTGGCGGCGGCAATAGC
>JBJEOD010000066.1:0-3369 GCA_051880535.1 Acutalibacteraceae bacterium
GCCTTATTTTATGCGGCTTTTGGCTCAGACGAGACGACCTGAAACTGACACGAAATGATAGGAAGTTGACACGCTGACTAAAAGACTCGAAATCACTTACTCTTTAAGCCTCTTGTCTCCCCTGTTTCCGTATGCTACGAGCCTAACTGTGGGAAGAAATGTGGTCGTGAAATGAATATAAACTCACTCCGCTTTTGAAAATGTTCCTTAGTTAAAATAGCCGTTTTATGTAATCGTTCAAGATACGGAGATTTTTTTATTTTTGCTGTAAGCGCTTTACATTACTTCTCACTAAAAATCAATTTGGAAAAAATCACTATGCAATAAACAAAGAAAAGGAGTTTAATAAAACTTCCGACATCGGCAAAAACATCAGCAGAAACCGTTTTGTCCACGTTGACATATTGCCGATATTGTGGTATACTAATAGCAGTAAATTGGGAGGTAGGAATATGAAATTTTTATCTGTTAAAGAAGTCGCTTTAATTTGGAATACATCCGAGCGTAGCGTTCGCAATTATTGTGCTGCCGGTCGTGTTCCCGGTGCTTTCCTTACAGGCAAAACCTGGAATATTCCCGAAAATGCCGAAAAACCCGAAAGAAGCAATAAAAGCAAACCTGCATCGCAAACATTGCTTGATATTTTGAAAGAGGAAAAAACAGGTCAGGTACACGGCGGAATTTATCATAAAATACAGATTGAACTGACCTACAACTCCAATCATATCGAAGGCAGTCGTCTCACTCACGATCAAACACGGTACATCTTTGAAACCAACACAATCGGTTTAACCGAGGAAGGTGTGCGTGTAGATGATATTATCGAAACCACAACCCACTTCCGCTGTATCGATGAAATTATTGAAAACGCTAAATCGCAACTGAGCGAGAAATTTATTAAACATCTGCATTTCATTCTAAAGACCGGCACAAGTGACGCTAAAAAAGATTGGTTTGCGGTTGGCGATTATAAGAAACTGCCCAATGAGGTTGGCGGCATGGAAACCACCTTGCCCGAAAATGTGTCACGTGAAATGAAAAAACTCCTTAGCCGTTATAACAGCAAAGAGAATATAACTCTTGAAGATATTATCGAATTCCACGTGCGGTTTGAACGCATCCACCCTTTCCAAGATGGCAACGGCCGTGTCGGCAGACTTATTATGTTTAAGGAATGCTTAAAGCATAATATTGTCCCATTCATTATTGAGGACAAAATTAAAATGTTCTACTATCGCGGCCTTAAAGAATGGAATAAGGAAAAGGGATACCTTACCGACACCTGCCTTTCAGCACAGGATACATTTAAAAACTATTTAGATTATTTTAGAATACCATATAACAACTAATTACGGAGGAACAGAAGACGAAAAGTTAATCGAGTAGGAGGCTACCCAAAAGTTTAGTAGCCGACCTCTCACACCACCGTGCGTACCGTTGGTACACGGCGGTTCAATCATACCCCGTGCATAGACTTGTGCGCTTCGGATATAAGGTCGTTTCAGATACGAAGATTTTTTTCGTGAATAGTATATCTCTTTTTCTGCTGAAAATCAAGTAGGGAAAACTTACTACGGAGTAACCAAAGAAAACCGCTACAAAAACCTTTAGCGGTAAGCTTTTCGTGCCCCTTAAACAAATAGGCAATCGCATCAACTGCGTCGGTCCGGAATTATCGATTTTTGAATCTTAGCTTCATAGCCATCTTACATTATCCCTTTTTAGCAACATATTTTTGAAACTTGCTTGTAGGCTTATCGGGAAGTGTCATTTTGATAACTCCCTTTGCAAGCAACGGATCCAGAATACTCTTTTTAAAATACGCTCTTTCCTTTATTCCTATATGCTCCATCATTTCTGCTCGTGTTCGCGGCTCAACGCAAAACCTTGTAAGCATTTTGGCATATTTGTCTTGTGTGGTGTCTTGTGTGGTATCTTGTGGGGCATCTTGTGGGGTCGAAGCACTCTCCGCAATCGGAATGACCTGCTTAAAAATATCCGCCTCAATAAATTCAGGTGTTCCGCCGGAGTATATTTTAAGATAATGATTTACATTCTTAACTCCCGATCCGAGTTCGTCGGCAAGACCTATTTCTCTGAAAAACTTTGCAATATTGGGATTTTTCGGATATGGCGAAAAGCTCAGCGCATCAATCGCACCGTAACCGTTAGGCTTATTTGCATTTTCTGTATGAACAATGTCCTTCTCAATAATAAACTTAGCGGGATATGCGCTTGAAAACTCTCTGTGTATAAGCATATTCGCACACACTTCACGAAAAATTTTATTTCTTAAATCAATTCGCTGTGTGCCCTCAAGATAAAATCTATCATCCAGATGCTTGTCAACAAAATCCATAAGCTTACCATAGCTTATAATCAAATTGTCAAGAATCACTTCCCTATCATCGTATCTGTCGATATTATTCTTTCTGACAATCGCATCGGTTTTATAGTGTGGCAGAGCTGAATTAATCGTCTGATGAGAACCGAGCAAAAGAATACCCGCGAGAGTAAGTCCCTCCTCACCGGTAAGAGTATCCTTTCGGTAAAGATTGGCGCTTTTCAGTAATTCAAGGTCGGTCATATTATCCCACATATGCTCTTTGGATATGCGGTTGTGCGCCATTTTTCTGACTTTTAACAAAGTTTCTTTATCCAAATCCTCAATGCATGCGTAAGGATGAATTTTATTTTCGGTGAACATATTACTCTTTCGGGTATATAACTGAGCTACAAGATTTGTGTTATTAGTAATATCTATATCTCCGTCTTCATTGCGGTCATATATTTTGCCGGAAATGCGGTGAACCTCAGGGCTGTTCGGTATAAAAGCGTAAAGCAAGGTGCAGCCATCCACCTCAAACTCTTCAAGCTGAGTATAGAAGGTGGGGCTTACCTTATCGGGATTATTGATCAAGCTCGCAAAATTTTTCTTAATTTTACCTACGCAGGATTTGTCAACACCTACAGGTGTGCCGTTATCCTTTGCGCCCAAAATCAGATGTCCGCCCATTCTGTTCAGCATACCGCCTACGGACTCAAAGACATCCTTGTTCAGTTCTGTTTTGGATTCCTTAAATTCAACGGTGATACTCTCTCCGCCGGCAAGGATTTTCTTAATATCTTGAATGTTCATAATTCACCTTTCAGGAATATTGGTTAAAACTATACGTTAGCAATTATAACATCTATACCACAGTTAAAACCATTATTTTATGAGGTCGTTTCAGATACGAAGATTTTTTATTTTTATCGTGAATAGTATACATCTTTTTCTGCTGAAAATCAAGTAGATAAAATTCACTACACAGTAACCAATGTTATATGACATCAATATCATAATATCTCAGCAACAATTCAACCATT
>JBJEOD010000067.1:0-3367 GCA_051880535.1 Acutalibacteraceae bacterium
GATACATATTATGGAGATCGCCATAATAAGCCCCGTGTTCGCGGTTACAGAGCCCACCGCGTTACCTATCGCTATGGCGTTTGAACCGCGAGACGCGCCCAGACACGATACTATAAGCTCGGGCAGGGTGGTGGCAAGACTTACCACCGTGGCTCCGATAACGAAATGCGGTATTCCCGAAACCTCCGCCATCCAGGCGGCGGCGTCCACAAAAAAGTCGCCGCCCTTTATTATAAGTATCAGTCCGCAGATAAAAAGAATTATTAACGCCCACATAGGCCAGCCGACAGCAGAAATCATTTCCCGTTCCTCCAAAAAAATCAGGCACCGCACATTTTCATTACTATACTATGCGGGAATATTTTCGCTATAACACGGTAGAATTTATAAAAGAGCAGATTTGTGTAAATGCCCCTTTTCTTCGCCGATGCGGCGAGTGATTTTTTCGCCATTACGTCGGGCTTTACGCGGGGCAGGGTATCAAAGGTGCGGCTTGAGCCCTTGGCTATGCCTGCAACGGGTAAAAACTCGGTGTCCATAGGACCGGGGCATACGGCAAGCACATTTATTTTTCTGCCCTTAAGCTCGCTTCTTAAGGCCTTTGAAAGGCTTAGCACATATGCCTTTGTCGAGCAGTAGACCGCCATACGGGTGTTGGGCGCAAAGGCGGCTATCGAGCAGGTGTTGATTATCTCCCCTCCCGACGACATAAAGGGCAGGGTAATCAAGGTCATAACCGTAAGCGCCTCGCAGTTAAGGCGTACCATACCGCCGTTCGCCTCGGCTGTGATTTTATCAAAATCGCCGAGCCTGCCGAAGCCCGCGTTATTAATAAGCAGGGCGACCTCGGGCCTTTGCTCGTTTAACAGCTCCGCATACCTGTTGAGCGCGCCGTTGTCGGTAATATCAAGCGGCAATATCCGCACCGGCTTTTTTATATCCCTTGCGGTCTCTTTAAGCTTGTCCTCCCGCCTTGCGATAAGCCAGATTTCGTCTATATTTTCTCTTTCTCTTGCAACCTCGGCCGCGTACTCTCTTCCAAGTCCAGAGGACGCGCCCGTAATAACCGCGATTTTCAATACAGCCACTTCCTTTAATGTATATTTAATACATTATAATATCATTCGCACCTTATTGCAAGGATTATTATGTAAAACGGCGGCAGGCCAGCCCCACGGTATGAGCTGAAATCGGGTAGTTGCAAATGTTAATAAAAAACAATGCTTTCATCTTGCAAATTGCAGATTTGAATGTTATAATGATTGTGCCACACAATTTCATATTTTTGTCGTAATGGGAAATAATTTTGGTAAAAAGTGTTTCCCTTTTTACTCATACCGTTACGGCAGAGATTGTGTGGCAACAATAAGGGCTTACACTTTTTCGGTGTGTCTCTTATTGGGGCACACTTTTTTTGTTTCAAAATTATTTCCCATAACATAAATTGCAAATTTCGCGAAAATTGCAGATACCGCTATGAGATAAAAATATCTCAAAAAATAAGAGAGGAGGATTACTGTGAAAAAAGGTGTTATAATTGCGCTTTCAATTATAGGCGCAATCCTACTGTTCATTATAATACGAGCAGCCATAATAACTATATTTTAGGGACTATTAAATGTTTAAAAGTAAAAGAGGAGAAATTAACAATGAAAGAATTAATGTCAAAAATAATAAAAAACAAAACAACACGAATTATAAGCTTGGTATTAGTTGCGATGATCATGGTCGGTATAGTCGTACTGTGTACTTATAATAGAAAAGAGAAAATCGACACCGATTACATAATTGCACAGCTCGAAAAGTCAAGCGAATTAACAACAGCGAAACTAAAATATACGGGTATAAGCAAATTTGAGGATGCCGGAATAGAGTTTATCAATAAATCTAATTTCAGAATGGTTTATAAAGCTACCGCAAGAGCAGGCATAGATGTCAAAGACGTAAAAATTGAAGCAGATGACATAACTCATACTTTGTGGTTAACTATACCAAAAGCAAAAATAATTGACGTTGATGTTGATATGAACAGTATTGAATATTTCGATGAGAAATTTGCGTTATTCAATGTAAACTCGAAAGAAGATGCCAATAAAGCCGTTGCATTGGCCGAGGAAGAAGCAAGAAAGGAATTAGCAAATATGGGAATATTAGAAATGGCAGACGAGCAATCAGAAGCATTGATAAAAGGCTTAATTCAAGAGTTGGTGCCTGAAAAATACGAAATTAAGGTCAAAAATAAATAAAGCACAGATTTAAAATAATACGAAACGGAGACTGATAAAATGCCGAAAAGCAAATGGGTATCATTCTTTCTGTGCTTATTTCTCGGTGTATTCGGAGCTCATAAGTTTTATGAGGGCAGAATACTTTTAGGAGTGGTATACATCCTTACCGCAGGAATTTTCGGAATAGGCATAACAATTGATTTAATAATACTGATTTTCAAACCCAATCCTTATTATCCGTAAGCAAATGTGCGGGACAGTTGGGTGATGAGCAGAGTATTAAATGTTAGATAGCAGAGCTGTCACACTAAAGGCAATTTGCACAAAACGCCTCCAAGCCTCGCGTGAGGGGGACTGTCGTACGGCAGTGGAGGTATATAATCGTGTCTTATCAAACCCAATATCCCCCAGTCACGGCTTTGCCGTGACAGCCCCCTTTAGGCAAGGGGGCCTTTATTTATGCAATTTCACCTTAATGAGATAGCCCATATATACATTAAAAAGCTGTTATTTAAAAATATCCTTAACAAAGCTCTCGGCGAAGGCGGTAAGGCGGTCGAAGTCCATCGCCTTTATATAATAGCCTTCGAGTATGTCGTGTACCTCCTTTGCGCCCGAAAGGGTCTCCGCCGCGGAGCAAAACAGCTCCTTAGCCGCTTTTTTGTTGAATTTCAGCCTTTCACGGCTTAAATGCAGCCGTTGGGAGGAGACAAATCTCCTTGCGTGAATCCGTCTTACGTCGGAGGAAAAATGCATATAAGCGTTTTCAGTGGCGACGGCAAGCTCTAATTCGGGTATTATAATGTGGTCGGTGATAAGCGAGGGCAAAAACGGGTTTTTAAGGGTTATTATTTCGTATCCGTTTTTAAGTGCGTATTCACGGACGTAGCCTATTATTATGTTTGAGGCGCTCCCGTATTCGTCGTCTATTATTACGGTTTTTTCCGCCTCGGCGGTGACCGTTCCCGAATAGGAGACTATACCGAGCGGGGTTATCCCCTCAATAAATCTTACCCATTCCTTGCCGCCGCTCTTATGTCTTGCGGGTATCAGCTTTTTGCAGAGCCTTGCGGCGAATTGCAATGCCTTATCCGAATCTGTGCAGGCGAGGGCGGTTTTGTAATTGTCGGCTAAAAGCT
>JBJEOD010000068.1:0-3367 GCA_051880535.1 Acutalibacteraceae bacterium
CGTATCTCAGGTCGGTCGAATATTTTTCTGACGCGCAAGGCGGAGCCGTCGAAATCGAATGCTACTATACGCGAATTTCCGGTATCCGCAACATATAACTGACTTTCGTCCGCCCATATACCCTGCGGGGCATTAAAGCTTTCCGACTTGCCGTTATAAATAAACTCCGATACTAAGGCTACCGTTTCCCACTCGGTATTAACTGCTATTATCCGATTATTTCCGCCGTCACATAAAAATATGTACCCGGCGCCGTTATAACAAATATCTGAAAGAGTGTTGAAACCGCCTACATTAAGTGTATCTCCCGTGATAATACGGGACACCGCGAAAGCTTCGGGTATAGCAATAGGCTCGCTTTCGCTGTTGTATATGTATGTTTCGTATACATCGCTTATCTGATAATCGGAAACAGCCGAAACCGACAGTGAGCATACAGCCGACAAAACAACAATACAAATTAATTTTAAAATGCGTTTTTTCATCTGTGAACCTCCTAATCCTTCATCCCGGAGGAGGACATCGTTTCAATAATATTGCTCTGGCTGAATACAAAAATCAAAATCGGAATTATCATCATAAATACCGAAACGGCGGCTCCTACGCCGGCACGGGCAATATTAACTCCTGTAGTTCCGGTTCCCTGAATTTGTCCCAACGCATATGCCAGAGTTTTTAATTCTTCTTTATAAATAAAGTTATTGTCGCCTATCGGCCAAAGGCTCTGGACCGAGAGAAGCAGAAGGGTCATCCACGCCGATTTTACATTAGGCATAACTATACGCCAAAATATAGTCCACTGGCTTGCACCGTCAATTCTCCCCGCTTCAATCAGGGAATCGGGAATCTGCTCCATAAACTGTTTCATAAGATAAAGTCCCAGAGACATACCGAATGCGGGTATAATTAAGGCGGCATATGTGTCTATCCATTTAAGCTTTGACATAATCAAATAGTTTGGAATAGCAGTTACCGCGGTATTAAACATAAGTGAAAAGACTATGATATTAAAAATTATGTTTTTGCCGGGAAATTTTTTCTTTGCCAACGGAAAAGCGCACATAGAAGAAAGTAGTATGTGACCTGCCGAGCCTACCGCGGTAACAAAAAGACTGTTAAAAATATAGCGTATAAACGGCACGTTCGACGATGACATAACCGTGAACATATCACGGAAATTTACAAGCGTCGGATTAGTCGGAAAAAGACGCGGCGGGAATACAAGCAGCTCATTCTGCGGTTTGAAGGAGTTTGAAATCATATAAATCATCGGCAGCACCATAAACAGTGAAAAAACCGCAAGGAACAGGACAAGGAAAAAACTGCCGACCTTTGAACGGCTGACTTTTTTACCGCGGTTCAGCGCGCGGAGGCGTTCCGAAAAGCTCCGGCGCGCCGTGCCGGAAACTGACGAACTGTTTTTATCTTTTTTCATCACCCTTTCATCCTCCTGTCAGTTTTTGTCAGCCAATAATCTTTGAACAATTAAATTCGAGCCGAGCATAATAGCAAATAACACGGTTGCGATAGCAGACGCATATCCCATTTCATAACGCACGTTTCCGTAGTCCTCCAATAAGTGAACCAAGGTATAAACAGCGTAATTTGTGCTCGGAAATCCGTAAATAGCGGAAATAACCGTGCCGGTTCCGAAGGAGCTTGTTATACTCATTACCGCACCGAACATCAGCTGAGGCTTCATAGAAGGCAGGGTTATATACCACATTTCCTGAAAACGGTTTTTAATTCCGTCTATTGCCGCCGCCTCATAAAGACGAGAGTCAACATTCTTAAAACCTGCGATAAAGGAGAGAAAGCCCGAACCGAAGCTCATCCAAATTAAAACGACCATTGCCGAACCCATCATATAAGAAGAATCCGTAAGCCATTGTATGGGCTTATAAATTAATCCCATATTAATTAAAATACCGTTTAAGAATCCATAGGTATCGCCGCTGTATATAATCTGCCAAATCGAGTAAGCGCCGCCGCTTATAACCGGCGCATAGAAAAACAGGGTTAAAACGGAACGCGTTCTGTTGCCAAGTTCGTTCAAAAGCCACGCAACAAGCAGGCTGAGAAGAAAACCGAGCGGACCAGTAACGAGCGCCAATAAAAGGGTGTTCTTAAGCGCAATCGGAAAAAGAGAATCATCTATAAATAATCTGAGATAATTCTTAATGCCGATAAACGACGGAGACTGAACAATATCAAAGCGAGTGAAGCTCAGTACTACGGAAATCAGAACCGGAAGCAGAACAAAGGTGAAAAAGATCAGTAAATACGGAAGCATAAACAAATAATCTTCACTGTAACGCGACCAGAATTTTTTTAAGGCGCCAGAGCCTTTGTTCCCGGAAAGCTTATTATTTTTAAAGGACACCTGTATACCATCCTTCCTTAAATGAATTATTCAATGCCGTATTCGTCCCGCTTATTTTTCATTTCGAGACTGATGTCGTTTGCCACATCGTTCATACTTTCGCGTACATCCTGCGAATCATAAACTATACTGCGGAAAGCGAAATTAAAAAGACGAGAGGTGAAATAGCCGCCGGGAACCTCGGGATATTCACGAAGCATTTCAACCTGTTTTCGCATACTTTCACGCATATCGGGATCCCACTGAACACGGGCGATTGCATTCTTATTTGCTGTGTTATAGCGGGAGGCAGTACCTACAACAGCTTCTAATCTTTTTCCGAAGGCGTCCTGTGTTTCGTCTGAAGACCACCACTTCATAAACTCCCACGCCTCGTTCGGTTTTTTAGTATCAGCCATCATAACAGTACCTGTAAATGTGGCTACGGTAGTCTGATCAACACTCCCGTCCTCACGGACAGTTCCGGGTACGGGTAACATCCCCCAAAGACCCTTAATTTCAGGGGCAAAGAGCATTAAGTTGTTATACGAGGTAAACTCGGCAATCGCTATGGGCATTTCACCGTTTCGGAATCTGTTTGAAAAGTCATAGGAAAGCTGGAAACCGTACTGGGTATACAAAAAGCTGAACAGCTTCATACTTTCAATTGCCTCGCTGCTGTTAAGTGCGGATTCTCTGCCGTCCTCTGAATAAAGACTGCCGCCCGACTGATACAGAAATGTTATGTAATTCTGAATAGTAGGCATAATTCCAAAGGACAGCGAGCTCTTTTTAAGCTTAGGCAGCACAGACTCCAAAATAGAATCCCACGTTTCAAGCTCATCAAGCGCTATTCCAAGCTCGTCAAGAATATCCTTTCTGTAAAACAGCATAGACCATGTCTGGGTTTCGGGTAGCGCATATAAGCCCCCGTTCCATTCAAACGGCTTTAAGGCGTAATCGTAAAACGATTCCTTAACTGTATCTATATCCGAAAAACTTGAA
>JBJEOD010000069.1:0-3343 GCA_051880535.1 Acutalibacteraceae bacterium
AAACGACCTGCCTATGGGAATATGCTTTGCCGATCCTAACGGGCGAATAAGGCTCTGCAACCGTAAAATGCAGGAGCTTGCCAACCGTCTTTTAGGCTCCTATCCCCAAATAATAAGCGAGCTGACCGCCGCCGTTAGAGTGCCTGCCCAAAGAGCAGAGCTTCTATCTGACGGAAGCATCAGGCTTGAAGACGGGTCTGTTTTCCACTTCCGCCTGAGAGAGCTTACAGTTGCGGGACAGAGCGGCTGGCAGCAGCTTACTGCCCAGGACGTAACCGAGCAGTACCGCATTAACGAGCAACTGGCATTTGAAAATGAAAGGCTTAAAAAAACCAATGCGGGACTTCAAAAAATGTATGACCGTATGGCAGACGATATAAGGGAAAAGGAAAGTCTGGAGCTTAAGGTCTACATTCACGATACAATAGGCAGAAGTCTGCTCACTATACAGGATATTATGCAAAGCGGTTCAGAGACGGAAAATAAGCTTAAAGCGCTAAAAGATGCGGTAGGAGTGCTTTCGAGCAACCGCCCGACCTTTAAGGGCACTATGGACGAGGTAATGCAGACCGCCGCCGAAATGGGTGTAACGGTAAAGCAAAAGGGATATATCCCCGCAGGAACGCGGTTAGAAACCCTTGCCGTAGCCGCCGCGCGGGAATGTGTTACAAACTGCCTTCGCCACGCAAGGGGCAACGAAATAACGGTAGCTGTTACAGAGCTTAGCGGCATTTATAAAATATGCATTACCAACAACGGCGAAAAGCCGAGGGGCAAAATAACCGAGGGCAGCGGGCTTTCCTCGCTCCGCCGCAGTGTGGAGGCGGTCGGCGGAGAAATGTATGTCTCCCACCTGCCTGCCTTTGCGCTTATAATCAAGCTTCCGAAAAAGGAGTCCTACGATGATTAACACTATATTGGTTGAAGACGATTTATATATTCAAAAGCACTTTATTTACCGACTTTCTTCTGACGCGGAGATTAATCTTATCTCTGCCGTGCGGGACGCCTTTGAAGCCGAAAAGCTATGCTCTAAGCACACCGACCTTGTGCTTATGGACGTTCTTACCCTCCATAAACATTCGGGGCTTGCGGCGGGAAAGCGCATTAAAACGGCGTTTCCTCATATCAAGGTGGTTATTATCACCTCGCTTGTTGACCCCGAGGTTCTCTTAAAGGCAAAAACCGGCTGTGCGGACAGTTTGTGGTACAAGGACCACAGCATAGACGAGATTCTGGACGTGATTCACCGCACCCTTGCGGGGGAGCATATTTTTCCCGATTTTTCACCGTCGGTTGAAATGAAGAAAACAATGTCCGATAAATTTTCTCCCGCGCAAATTGAAATACTCCGCGCCTTTATAAAAGGATATACATATAAGGAAATAGCGGCAAAATTCAAGCTTTCCGTTAACGGCGTGCGCTGGAATATTGACGAGATGGTGCGGATAGGCGGCTTTAAAAACAAGGAGGAGCTCACCACCACCGCCATAGAAAACAAATTAGTTGTCACCACGTTGCAGGAAAGCGAGGAAGAATAAAGTCTGAAATGTTGCTCCCGAATTTGTTTCGGGGGCGTTTTTTATCCCTCAAAGCTTAAAAAAGCCTATCTGTAAAGGCTTACTGGCACTTTTGCCAGTGACAGTAGCCTTTATATAAATGTATAATAATAGTATAAAATATCAATATTGTACACAAAAAACGGAGGTGTCGTTAATGGCAACAAAAAAGCGGAAAACAACAAGAAGAATTTTGAGCATACTTCTTTCGGCAATACTTTTGCTGAGTATGCTTCCGCTTACCGTTTCCGCGGCGTCAACCGACATTTGGGTGTCGGACGGAAAGCTTACGGTGATCGCCTTTTGCGGAACGATTACGGTGGAGGAAACAGGCGAAACGTTTGAGGGCTATGTGCGGGCCGACAAGGGCGCCGCGCTTACAATTACGCTTGATGAAACCGCCTTTCCCGACAAAAGCTTCAGTCTTTGGAACGGCGACGACGGCACTGTAGTGCCGCAGAAAACCTTCCGTCTGCTGGTCGAACGCAACACGGCGTTTTATCCCACCTTTTCAGACCTTGAAGGCAGCTTCGGCGATTGGCGTTTGTATTTAATCGGCGAGATTTGTACTGACGGCGATATTTATATCCGCGAGGACAGCGTCACGGGACTTAAGGAATACAAATATGTGCAGAAGTGGCACGAATACGGAAGCTATACCTGTGTAAACGGTCAGCAGCATAAATTAACCTGCATTAAGTGCGGATATACCGAGCTCAGCGACCATTACTGGAACAGCGGCACTGTCACGACTGAGCCTGCCCATACGGCGGAGGGCATAAAAACCTATACCTGTTACGATTGCGGCGCTAAAAGGTATGAAGCGATTTCTAAAACGGAGGAACATTCCTACGGCGCATGGGAAATCGTCACCGAGGCAAAGGACGGCAATGCGGGCCTGCGCCGCCGCACCTGTGCCTGCGGCGACGTTCAGGAAAGTTATTATATAAAGGCGGAATTTGAGCAGTATTTTAACGACCGATATATTTTTCTTGACGCTACCAACACAAAGTATTCAAGCGGCACAAGGGACGAGTGGCATTACGCCTATAAGACCTTAGAAGGGTACGACGCGTATATAAGCTCCTTTAAAAGAGATAGGGGCGACACCACTACATATGCCTTTATGTTTATCGACGACCCCACAGCCGACAAAAAGCCTGTTTATATCTGCCGCTCTGCGGGTACGTCTAACGGCGAGCTAAGCTACGGCAGCAGCGGCTACAATTGGGCGCTTTTGCAACACTCATCTGAATCACACACAGGCAAAACGGATGTGACAGCTCCGGTTTCCTGTACGTTTTCTATGTAACCGGTTGCCCGGAAGAAGTCATCATAATCTTCTTTCGAGCAACCTTTAATGAAGATGTGGCAGTGACGCTCATCATTTTCATCAGTGATATAAATACGCTCCACAAAGGTCTGAATAAGCGTTACAAGCACATCGGGGGCGGCGTTTTCGGCATACTTCCCGAAGGAGAGCAACCGTTCCTTTATTTCTTCAATATCACGGATAGCGTACATCTGACTTTGTCTGCTGTCCTCTAACTTTTGAAGTAAAATTTCTATTTTGGCAAGTTCATCGGTGAGCGCCTTCACATCCTCTTGAATAAATCGTTTCAGACTGTCATCCGCCTCACGAAGATTTTTTACCTGATTGGCTATTGCCGTTTTAAGCTGTGCCTTCTTCTTTCTAAGATCGGACAGCTCTTTTTCATTCTGCGATGAACTGAAAATATCGGACGCTTTCTGATTGAGTAATTTTTCAAAGTATTCGCTGTCCT
>JBJEOD010000070.1:0-3341 GCA_051880535.1 Acutalibacteraceae bacterium
TGACTGGGGGATATTTAGGTCCGCAAAAACCAAAATGTATCCCTCCACCGCCCAAATCCCCTCGCCAACCTGACGGTTGGCCCTCTCCCCTTTAGGCAAGGGGCGCAGGCGGTCCCCCTCCCGTAAGGCTTGGGAGGCAAAATCTCACAGAACCCCAACATTAGTAATAGAACCTTTAATGAATAGCAAAAACCTCCCCCTGATTACAGAGGGAGGCTATGCCGTTATATTAAACGGACATTATAAATTCAAAGGAAATATCCTTTTCGCTGAGGCGGTATTTTTCGTCAAGCGCAGGACCGCAGGAGTTTGAGCCGATACCCGAAGCCTTGTAGTCCACCCTTACCTGAGTGCCGTCCGACCTCTTTAGCTCGTCGGTATGCTCTGCGGCGGTGAGCGCCTCTATGCTGTGGTGCAGTACGCTTATTTCCATAGCGTCGGACCTGAATTTCAGCGAATCCTTAATGTCGAGCGTCTTGCAGTCGGTGTGGTTGCCGTGCTCCTGCGGGCGGACGTAATTTACAGACTCCCCGTCAGCATTGCTTTCGTGGAAGGCAACCACGCCGTGGTGGGTCATATCGCGGTAGCTTTCAAGAGGACCGTTGCCGAAATAGGTAAAGCTATCCTTATTGTAGGGCAGCTTAAACTCAAAGCCCAAGCGCGGCAGCCAGATAACATTTTCCCTGATTTTTCCGTTAAGGGTCACCTTAACCTCGCCGCCCGTAAAGAACTCATAGCAAAGCTCAAAATTAAAGAAGGGCTTGCGCGAAATACCCGCTGCCGACGCGGTAAACACTGCCTTATTGCCCGAAACCGAGCAGGAGTAAATCTTTGTAAAGGTGCAGTCGAAATTCTCGCCCTGCCAGATATTAGTTCTGTCCCACAGTGCCTTAATGTTGCGGTCATTGTCGGTCGTGGCACGGAAAAATGAAAGCTTAGCAGGCTCTAAAAGCTGTTCTTCGCCCTTTGCGGTGACGCTTACAAGCATACCGGTCTGCTTTGAAAGCAGATAGCAAAATCCCTCGCCCTCGGCGGTAATTTCAAACTCGCCCTCTTTAAGCGACAGCGGCTCGCCCTCGGTTTTCTGTGGCGAAACGGCAACAGGCAGTCTTTCCTGCAAACAGCCTACCTCTATACCGTCGGAATCGAGCATTTTAACGGTTATATAACAGCCGAGGGCACAGCTGTCGGGCAGCTGAACCGTCGGAGTAATCGAAAACTCGTCGTGCGGTCTTGTGTTAAGGCGCACAATCTTCTTTTCAAGGCTCTTACCGTCGGCGGTTATCTCATATTCAAAGGAATACCCGTCAAAGGAGGTGAAATCAAAGCAGTTTTTAAGCCTTAACGCCCCGTCCTCCCACTTAATGCGGAAGGGTGCGTAGGTGTTTTTAATTTCAATAGTTCCCGCCTTAAAGGAGCGGTCGGAAAATACCATACCGTCACAGCAGAAATTACCGTCGTTAGTAAGCTCGCCCTCAAAGTCGCCGCCGTACTTCTGCACACCGCCGTCCAGAACCGCGTGATCCGCCCATTCCCAGACGCAGCCGCCTATAAGCTTTTTGTTTTCGTAAATCGCGTTCCAGTAGTCCCAGATTCCGCCCGGTCCGTTGCCCATGGCGTGGGCGTACTCGCACATAAAGACGGGCTGTTTTATCTCGTCACCCTTTGCCCAGCCCTCAATCGTATCCACAGAGGGATACATCATAGAGAAAACGTCTGTATTATCGGGCGTGCCCTTGCGTGAGGCATCCTCGCAGTGGGCAAGGCGAACCTTGTCGCGGGCTTTGAGCCATTCAATCATATCGTGCTGATTCTCGCTGAATCCGCTCTCGTTGCCCGTGGACCACATAATTATTGAGGGATGAATTTTATCCCGCTCATATGCGCGCTCCATACGGCTTATGTATTCAGCCTTCCAGTCAGGGTTTGCGCAGGGCCAGTCGGGCGAATCAACGTCGAAGCAGTAGTCAACATTTGCATATCTTCTTAAAAAGCCGTGGGTCTCAATATCCGTTTCAAGTATGACGTAAAAGCCCATTTCGTCGCAGTAGTCAAGGAATTTCGGACTCGGCGGATAGTGGGAGGTTCTTATCGTGTTAATATTGAGCTGTTTCATAAGCTTAAGGTCGCGGACATAGTCCTCCTCAGACATAGTCCAGCCCTTTTCGGGGTGGGTGTCGTGGTGGTTAACGCCCTTAAGCTTTACGGGCGCGCCGTTTATAAGCAGCTCGTAATCGGGGGATATTTCAATCGTGCGGAAGCCTGTTTTACGGGTCACCGTCTCCCCCGCGGCAAAGAATTTAACGGTATATAGGTTAGGCGTTTCAGCCGTCCAGAGCTTTGGCGCGTCCACCGTAAAGCAGACCTTACCCTCCTCAGAAACACCCGAGCCTAAAAGCGTCCCGCCGTCGTAAAGCTCGGCGGTGAAGGGGCTGTCGGCGGTGCAGATTATTCGGTTTTCCTCGGTGCGGATATCAAGATCAAAAATATGACCGTGCGGACGGGAAAGCACATAAACGTCCCTGAAAATACCGTTATAGCGGAAGGCGTCCTGATCCTCAAGATAGCTGCCGCAGCACCATTTACGGACATAAACCCTGACCGTGTTGGTGCCCGAGCTTACAAATTCGGTTATATCGAACTCCGCCATTAGGCGGCTGCCCTGCGTAAAGCCGACATATTTGCCGTTGATATACACCTCCGCCTCGGAGGAAACACCCTCGAAAACGAGGTATGTATCAAGGCTGCCGTCGGTCAGCTGAAAGCTGCGCTCATAAACCCCGACGGGGTTAATATCAGGCACATAGGGCGGGTCACAGGGAAAAGGATAGTTAATGTTGGTGTAGTTCGGCTTGCCGTAGCCGTTAAGCTGCCAGCAGGACGGAACCGTGATATTTTCCCATTCGGTTATATCTCCTGCCCTGTCGCCGTTCTCGAAATAGGCAAACCGCCATTCGCCGTTAAGCCCGCACAGCTCGCTGCCCTCGGGAATATACCAGCTTCTTGTGTATAGTCTGTTTTCGCTTGTTTTAAGCGGGTTTTCATAAGCTCTCATAACGCACCCCTAACAATAGGAAAGCCGCGGCTTAAAGCACTTAATCGCGGCTTTTTCGATCATTTTAAATATACGTTAAAAAACACAATTTGTCAATATTTTCTTTTTTTCCCACGGCTTGAGTATGCCCGTTTTATATATCGCACATAAATGTGCTTTTATATTCACCGAAGCCGTGTTTTTCATAAAATTTCTGTGCGGCTCTATTAGCGGCTAAAACCGAAACCGATAAATTACTGCAATTATTTTCTCTGCAATATTTTTTAAATTGCTCTACAAGCGTGCT
>JBJEOD010000071.1:0-3301 GCA_051880535.1 Acutalibacteraceae bacterium
GGCACCGCGGCGATTATAAAAACAAAAACCATAGGTATCATAATGCGGGTGACAAGTCTGCCAAAGCCCTTAAAGGAGGGCATAAAGCTTCTGTGACGGCTTTTCTGTATCAGCGGATAGACCTTGATTATAAGGGCGGGCATAAACACAAATACGGTCACAAGGCTTATCGCGACCCCCTTTGCAAGAGCTAAGCCTAAGTCGGGACCTATGCCGAACCGCATAAACATAAGCGCTAAAAAGCCGATAACGGTCGTAAGTCCGCTTGAAAGAATGGAGGAGGTGGACTTACACAGCGCGTCGGTCATAGCCTCCCTGCGGTCGCCTATTTCCTTTAAACATTCCTCGTACCTGTGAAGCAGGAAAACCGAATAGTCAAGCGAAACCGCAAGCTGTAAAACCGCTCCCGCGGCATTGGTGACAAAAGAAATCTCCCCGAAAATAAGGTTGGAGCCGCTGTTTATCATAATAGCAACCCCGAGTCCTACCATAACCACAAACGGCTCCGCAAAGGAGCGGGTGGTGATAAGCAGAATCACAAGCACAGCAAGCACCGCAAAGACGGTAATCAGCCTGATTTCGATAACGGTTCCCGTGGTCGCAACCGCGGTGGATACCGCGTCGCCGCACATAGCGCCGTTTTCGCCTATTATTTCGCGGATACGGTCGACCGTTCCTACCTTATCGTTACCTGCAACAGTAACGGTAAAAAGGGCGTTTTTATCCTTATAATATGCCTCCACCGCGTCCCTGTCGGCGGTTTCGAGCGGCGCATAGATATTCACCGAATCGTCAAGCCACAATACGTCCTCTACGCCCTCGCAGTCCTTAAGCCGCTGCTTGTATTCAAGCGCCTCAGGAACGGTAACGTCCTTTACCATAACTCGGGCGTTGGGAATACCCCCGTCAAATTCGCTTTCCATTACCTCTAAGGATACGGTGGAGGGGCTGTTGTCGGGCAAAAAGTCCTTCATATTGTAGTTTACCTCGACGAAATTCTGCAGCACCGCTCCCGACACCGCCAGTATAAGGAATAATAAAATTATTTTTTTGGGATTCCTTACAACCAATGAGTAAAACTTTCTCATAGCTTTTAACTCCTTTTGTCAAGTATTATACACCGAAAGCAGAAAAATTAGAATAGGCAAATATCATACATTTGTACGGTATTTGGGCTTGAAAATTTTTCGTACAGCTGTATAATAAATTATGAGGTGTTCACAATGACTCATAAGGAAATTTCACTTAATACAAAAAAGAAGCTTTCGGCGGCTCTTAAACAGGCAATGAAAAAGAAACCGTTTCAGAAAATCACCGTAAGCGAGCTTATTAAGACCTGCGGCATTAACCGCAACACATTTTATTACCATTTTGAGGATATTTACGCCCTGCTTAAATGGACTTTAGAGTATGAAGCAATCGAAATTGTAAAAAGTCACAACCTAATCACCGATAACACTGAGGCAATAAGCTTTGTTCTTGACTATGTCGAGAAAAACGATTACATATTAAACTGTGCCTACGATTCGATAGGCCGCGAAGAGCTGAAGCGGTTTTTCAGCGCCGATTTTACGGAAATCGTAACCTCCTTTATAAATCAGGCGGAAATAATTTCCAAAAAAACGCTTGACGCGAGCTATAAAAGCTTTCTCAGCAATTTTTATGTAGAGGCGCTATCGGGCATACTGATAAATTTAATCAAGGAAAACAATCTTGGCAACAGAAGTATTGTAACAAAATACCTTGCAGACACAATCAAAAACTCGCTTATGGGTATTCTTTGTTCCGACAACCCGAATGTGAAAAAATCGGAGCTTTAAAAGAGCCCCGATTTTTTTGCAAATTTTCAAAAAAGCTCTTGACAAATATATATGAATGAGTTATCATATGAATGTAAATTCAAATGAATGATTATTCATATGAACGGAGGTTGAAATATGGAGGAGCGCATGCACGACCACGCGGCGGTTTTAAATGCCGTTAAAAACGAGCTTCCGACCGAGGAGCTGCTCTGTGATTTAGCCGATTTATTCAAGCTTTTCGGGGATACCACGAGAATGAGGATACTTTTCTCCCTTTTCGAGGCGGAGATGTGCGTCTGCGCTATCGCCGAATTGCTCGGAATGACCCAATCGGCGATTTCGCACCAGCTTAAGGTATTAAAGGAAAGCAAGCTTGTCGACTGCCGCCGCGAGGGAAAGACAATTTACTACTTTTTGGCGGATAATCACGTAAGAACAATAATCGGTCAGGGCTTTGACCATCTTATTGAGGAAAGGAAGAACGAAAATGAGAAGGATATTTGAATTAGAGGATTTGGACTGCGCGAACTGCGCCGCGAAAATGGCGGAGGGTATAAGAAAAATTGAGGGTGTAACCTATGCCGATATAAACTTCCTTACCCAGAAGCTTACTATCGAAGCGGAGGACGGGGCGTTTGACGGGATACTTAAAAAGGCGGCGAAGGTCTGCAAAAAAATCGAGCCCGACTGCCGGATAAAGCTTTAGGGGGTGGCGGCTATGAGCCGTAAGCACAAAAAAAGACTTGCAAGAATAATAATTGCCGCCGTCACGCTGGCGGTCATAGCGCTTTTGCCCGTAAACGGTAAAATCAAGGCGGTCTTGTTTTTATTGCCCTACCTTATTGTGGGATGGGACGTTTTGTGGAGCGCAGTAAGAAATATCGCCCACGGTCAGGTATTTGACGAAAACTTTTTAATGTCCCTTGCCACCGTAGGCGCGTATGCGCTCGGCGATTACGTTGAGGCGGCGGCGGTAATGCTCTTTTACCAGATAGGCGAGCTGTTCCAGAGCATAGCGGTGGGCAAAAGCCGCAAAAGCATAGCCGCCCTTATGGACATACGCCCCGACAGCGCCACGGTCTTAAGAAACGGCGGGGAGCTAAAGGTTTCCCCCGAGGAGGTGCAAAAGGGCGAGACGGTTATTGTAAGAGCGGGGGAGAAAATCCCGCTTGACGGCATTGTTTTGGAGGGCGAGACCTCGGTAAACACGGCGGCGCTTACCGGAGAAAGCCTGCCCCGCGATATTCAGGCGGGAGACAGGGTGGTAAGCGGTTCGGTAAATTTAAGCGGGGTAATTACCGTTAAAACCGAAAGCCTTTATCGTGACAGCACTGTTGCGAAAATCCTTGATTTGGTGGAAAATTCCTCAGCTAAAAAGGCGAAAACCGAGAATTTTATAACCCGCTTTGCGAAATATTACACCCCTTTAGTGGTCGCGGCGGCGGTGCTTTTAGCGGTATTACCGCCCCTTATATCGGGCGGCGGCTGGACGGATTGGC
>JBJEOD010000072.1:0-3289 GCA_051880535.1 Acutalibacteraceae bacterium
ATACGGGTCAGCCTTCGGCAAACGCCTTTGAAAATCGGCTTACAAAGCTTGGCATCAAGGTTTACCGCCACTACCCGATTGAGGATTATCCCTCGAATATATCCCGCATAATAAGTGATGAGGGCTTCGGCAAAAACGATTATATCAAGACTACGCGCAAGCTTGTGGTTGTAACCGCACCCGGACCCGGCAGCGGTAAAATGGCGACCTGTTTATCCCAGCTTTACCACGAAAACAAGCGGGGAATAAAGGCGGGCTATGCTAAGTTTGAGACCTTCCCGATTTGGAATTTACCCCTTAAGCATCCCGTAAATATTGCCTACGAGGCGGCGACCGCCGACCTTAATGACGTCAATATGATAGACCCGTTCCACCTTGATGCATACGGCAAAACAGCGGTTAATTATAACAGGGATATTGAAATTTTTCCTGTGCTTGACGCAATGCTTAAGGCGATTTCGGGCGAGTCGCCATATAAAAGCCCGACCGATATGGGGGTAAATATGGCGGGCTTTGCGATTTCGGAGGACGAGACCGTCTGCGACGCGGCAAGGCAGGAGATATTAAGGCGTTATTATGCCGCGCTTGTAAGCGTAAGACAGGGACTTTCCGAGCAAAACGACGCGCAGAAGATAGAGCTTTTAATGAATCAGGCGGGTGTGACGGTAAATGACCGCCCCGTGGTATCCGCGGCGCTCTCAAAGGCGGAAGAAACGGGCGCTCCCGCCGCCGCGATAGAGCTGTCGGACGGAAAAATCATAACGGGCAAGACCTCAAGCCTGTTAGGACCCTCCTCCGCAATGCTTTTAAATGTGCTTAAGGAGCTTGCGGGAATCCCTGACGAAACAGACCTTATTTCGCCGACGGTTATAGAGCCTATCGGGAGGCTTAAAACCGATATTATGGGAAACCACAACCCAAGACTTCACACCGACGAAATTTTAATAGCCCTTTCAATCTGCGCCGCGACAAGCGACATTGCAAGGCAGGCGCTTAGTCAGGTGAAAAGCTTAAACGGGCTTGAAGCACATTCAAGCGTTATTCTTTCGCGCGTGGACGAGCAGGTGTTCAGAAAATTGGGGGTTAATATGACCTGCGAGCCTAAATATCAGACCAAAAAGCTATATCATAATTGATAAAGCCGCGGCGGCGATTGATTTTATGGGTTATGTATGGTTAAAACACACAATATATGCGCCGCCGTTTTCAACACCTGTAATGATTTTGTAACTTTTTTATGTATTTTAATTAATATCACTTGCAAAATCCCTCGGGATTGTGTAAAATAGAATCAGTATTGAACCCCATAGGGAAATTTCGGTTTATGCGGGGGAATTGCCGTTTGTCGGGCGGGTTTTCCTACGGGCTTCAAAATTATTATCGATAATAAATTTAAGGATGTGTTTATCAATGTCTAACCGTCTTTTTCAGGGCGTAATCCATCAAATGAAGGACGCTATCGACCGTACCTTCGGTGTAATCGACGAGAATTTCACAATTATCGCCTGCAGTGAGCTCGGGCGAATAGGAGAAACCGTTCAGAGCTTCGCGGTCCCCTCAAACGATGTCTGCGTAATCGGCGGAAACACCTACAAAAGCGTCGGTACCACTCAGGGCGCCAACTATATTGTATTTGTAGAGGGGGACGACGTTCTCGCCTCCAAATATGCGGCGGTGCTCGCGGTTTCCTTTGCAAACATCAAGTTCTACTATGATGAAAAATACGACCGCAGCAACTTTATTAAAAACATAATTCTTGATAATATCCTGCCGGGTGATATTTACCTGAAGGCGCGTGAGCTTTATTTCAATTCCGATGTTTCGCGCACTGTAATACTTATCCGCGCTATTGAAAAGCACGATGTTTCGGTTTATGATATTGTTCAGAATCTTTTTCCGGACAAGTCCAAGGATTTTGTTATCAACATAAATGAAACCGATATTGCCCTTGTCAAGGAAACCAAGACAGGTATCGAGTCTAAGACAATCGAAAAGCTTGCCTCCACTATTGCGGATACAATTTCGGGCGAGTTTTATGTTCATGTGGTTATCGGAATCGGCACCACCGTCGATAATCTTAAGGATCTCGCGCGTTCCTTTAAGGAAGCACAGCAGGCGCTTGAGGTCGGCAAGGTATTTGACACCGAAAAGACTATTATTTCCTATGATAATCTCGGTATAGCAAGACTTATTTATCAGCTGCCTACAACCCTTTGCGAAACCTTCTTGAAGGAGGTTTTCAAGCGCGGCTCGATTGAGAGTCTTGATCAGGAGACCCTGTTTACGATTCAGCGTTTCTTTGAGAATAATCTTAACGTTTCGGAAACATCGAGAAAGCTTTTTGTACACCGTAATACGCTGGTTTACAGACTTGAAAAAATCAAAAAGATTACAGGGCTTGATCTGCGCGAGTTTGACCATGCCATTATCTTTAAGATCGCTCTTATGGTTAATAAGTACTTAAAGAGCAATCCCGTTAAATATTAATCGAAAGAGTGAATTTTTAATAAATGGCAGAAGTATTCACAGAGCGTGATAATCCGTTGCAAGCCGCGCCGATTATTGAGTTTCGGGGCGTTTCTAAAACCTATCCTACGGGTACGCACGCGATTGAGGATATTAATATCAGAATAACGGCGGGGGAGTTTGTCTTCGTTGTCGGTTCATCCGGCGCGGGCAAAAGCACCTTTATGAAGCTTATTATGCGCGAGGAAAAGGCCAATACGGGTATAATCACGGTCAACGGCTTTAACCTTACGTCAATGCCGCGCAAGCAGGTTCCGATGCTCCGCCGTACAATGGGTATTGTCTTTCAGGACTTCCGTCTTATACCCACAATGAACGTTTTTCAGAATGTCGCATTTGCTATGCACGTTGTGGGAGCGAGCGACAGGGACGTCCGCAGGGAGGTCTCAAAGGCGCTTTCAAAGGTGGGTCTTGGCAACAAGGCGCGCTCTATGCCCGCTCAGCTTTCGGGCGGCGAGCAGCAGCGCGTGGGTCTTGCGCGCGCCCTTGTAAACTCGCCCGACCTTATTATCGCGGACGAGCCTACGGGTAACGTTGACCCTAATATGTCCTATGAAATCGTTTCCCTGCTTACCGAAATCAACAAGCGCGGCACAACCGTGCTTATGGTTACTCACGACCATAACCTTGTCAGGGATTTTCAGCATAGGGTTATTATGCTCGAGCGCGGCAGGATTGTCGCGGATAACGCCGGAGGTAGCTTTTAATGAAAATCAGCAGTATTAAATACCTTACGGGCGAGGGCGTAAAAAACGCGTGGGTT
>JBJEOD010000073.1:0-3280 GCA_051880535.1 Acutalibacteraceae bacterium
AAAAGTCCGCTTACCGCCGAGATAGTGAATACTGTAACGCCGTAAAGGCTCCAAAATCTGCGCTGTTGATTTTTAATTTCGGTAAAATCCGAACGGACGGCGACATAATACACCTCCGCGCCGCTTTTAACCCTGCATACCGATTCCATATAAAGCCGCCCGCCGCCTTCGAAAAAGGACGAAACGCCCTCATTGTCCTTAAGGGCGGCATATTCTTCCTTTACGGTTTGCGGCGTGTAGATTGTAAGCTCGTTTACCGCACTGTCAAGCACGCTTTTAATCTGCTGTGTAAGCTCCCGTATTTTGTTGTCCGTCTCAATATAAACCGATTCAGAAAGCGCCGTAAAGCTGTCTGCGGCGTAATATGCGGCGGCACTTACCCTGTCCTTCTTAGCCTGCCAAACGGTATCGTTAACGCTTTTTATTATAAAAAAGCCGCCGGCACCCGTAGATAGCAGCACTATTATATACGCGATACAGAAGAATTTTAGAGATAATTTCATTTAAGCTTCTCCGCTGAAAATTTATAGCCCACCTTATAAACCGCCTCGACTGCTTCACCCAAATTAAGCTTTTTCTTTAGCCGCTGAATATGTAAATCTATGGTTCTTGTGTTGCCGTAATAGGGCTCCTGCCAGACCTCTTCAAAAATGTATTCGCGGTAAAGGGCGATATTTTGATTTCTGACAAGCAGTAAAAGCAGGTCGTACTCCTTTGTTGCAAGCTTAACGCTCTCGCCGTCAAGATAAACGCTTCTTGAAAGGGTGTCTATCCTTATTTTTCCTAAATCAATTATTCTTTCGGTCTTATTGTATCGCCGCAGGACGGTTTCCACCCGCGCTAAAAGCTCCTCTAAATCAAAGGGTTTTATTATATAATCCTCGGCGCCGAGACGTAGACCCTTTACCCTGTCCGCCACCGAAGCTTTAGCCGTAACAAATATCACGGGGATTTTATACTGCTTTATATATTCAATAAGGTCGTAGCCGTCGATTTCCGGTAGCATAATATCAAGCAATATTAAATCGTACCGCTTTTGTTCAATAATTTCCGCCGCAGTCATTCCGTCGTTTACGGTTTCGCAGATATACCCGTTTTTGGTAAGACATAGCTTTATCATATCGGCGATTGATTTTTCGTCTTCTATTATCAGTATTCGGTTCACTTTTTTCACTTCCCGATTTTATTATACATGACTATGTATCCTTTTTGTATCAAGATAGATAAAAGTTTTATATTTTACTATATGAATATAACGCTCAAGGAATCTAATAATAATAAGTGCAATCACTCCGCACATATGGCGGAATATGGGGAGAAATTAAGCTTGGGCGTTATTTGGTGTGCCGAAAACTGCAAATATCAGACCGATGGCTGCTGTCAGCTGAACAGTTGCGGAACGGTGAACTCACTTTCGGGGGTATGTCCCTATTTTACCGAAAAATCATCTGATAAGGGAGATCGCCTCGGAGAGGCGTCTTACTCCGATAAGCTCGATTGACTCGGGGCAGTTAGTAACCTGTTTAAGACAGGCTTTAGGCAGAATACATCTTTTAAAGCCCATTCGCGCCGCCTCGGTAACCCGCGACTGGGCGCGGGGAACCGACCTTAGCTCCCCCGAAAGACCGATTTCGCCGAAGGCTACGGTATATTCGTCAATCGGTATGTCGCGAAGACCCGAGACCAGTGCCATAGAGACGGCAAGGTCGGCGGCAGGCTCGTCAAGGCGGATACCTCCGACTATATTAAGATAGGTGTCAAGATTTGAAAAATACAGCCCCAACCGCTTTTCAAGCACGGCGAGCATAAGGTTTAAGCGGTTGTAATCATAGCCCGCGCAGGTGCGCCGCGCGTTGCCGAAGCCCGTAGCGGTAACAAGTCCCTGCACCTCGGCTAAAATAGGTCTTGTCCCCTCCATAATGCAGGTGATACAGCCGCCCGAAACGTCGCTCATTCTGCCAGACAGCATCATAGCCGACGGATTTTCCACCGCGGTAAGCCCCGTTTCGGTCATGTCAAAGACACCGATTTCATTAGTCGAGCCGAAACGGTTTTTCATTGCCCTCAATATTCTGCCTGACTGGTTGCGCTCGCCCTCAAAATACAGCACGGTATCGACAATATGCTCCATAACCTTAGGTCCCGCAATGTCGCCGCCCTTGTTGACGTGACCGACAATGAAAATCGGAATATCAAGGCTTTTGCCCGTTCTAAGCAGCAGATTGGTCGATTCCCTTACCTGCACAATACTGCCGGGTGAAGAGGAAATATCGCTGTGCTGCATAGTCTGAATCGAGTCGATAATCACAAGCCCCGGCTTCGCGGAGCTTATATATTCGCAAACGGTCTGAACGTCGGTCTCGGTCATTACCGAAACGCTGTCGCTGTCAACCCCTATGCGCTCGGCGCGGAGCTTTATCTGTATTGCCGATTCCTCGCCCGATACATAAAGAATCTCAAGTCTGTCCTGCAAGGCGGAACAAACCTGCAAAAGGATTGTAGATTTGCCTATTCCGGGGTCGCCCGACAAAAGCACCACCGAGCCCTTTACAATTCCTCCGCCCAATACCCTGTCAAGCTCGGAAATGCCCGTGACAAACCTATGCTCGTCCGACGCGCTTATTTCCGAAAGCGGTCTTGCCGCAAAGGCGTGAACGGGCTTAGGTACGGCTACCGCCGTTTTTTGCGGCAGGCGTACCTCCTCTTCCATAGTATTCCACGCGCCGCACTCGGTGCATTTGCCCATCCATTTAGGACTTTCAAAGCCGCACTCTGTGCAGACATATACCGTTTTGCTTTTTCCAGCCATTTTTATTCTCCCACATTTTAAATATTATAAATTTCCCTCGGAATAAAAGCTTACTATTCCGCAAAAAATTGAAAATGCCATTTTTTTCTGATATTCCTCGTCCTTAAGCCGTTTAAGCTCTGCTGAGTTGCTTAAAAAGCCGCACTCCACAAGCACCGCGGGAACGGTGGCGTTGTAGAGAAGATAGGTACTGCTGGTAGCCTGCTTATTAACCCGCGTGTTTTCGGGCTGTAAAAGCTTAACAATCGATTTTTGTATGCAGTCGCCCAATACCTTTGACTCCTCGCGTTCCGCGCTGTAAAATACCTGCGAGCCGTTCGCGGCGGAGGTTGTGAATTTGTTAAGATGAATACTCACAAAAACCGCCTGCGGGTTATCCTTCATAAGGCCCAGCCGATTTTTAAGGTCGCTTTTCTTGCGGGTCGCAATCTTGTCGGTTTCAACATCGTCGGTTGAGACGTCGCTCTCCCT
>JBJEOD010000074.1:0-3278 GCA_051880535.1 Acutalibacteraceae bacterium
GATTTCAAACATTACACGGCCGGGCTTAACGACCGCTACCCAGTATTCGGGAGAACCTTTACCTGAACCCATTCGGGTTTCAGCCGGCTTCTCGGTAATCGGCTTATCCGGGAAAATCTTTATCCATACCTGACCGCCACGCTTAATATAACGGGTCATGGCGATACGGGCGGCTTCGATCTGATTGGAGGTTATCCACGCGGGCTCTAAAGCCTGAAGACCGAAATCGCCGTGGGTAACCGTGGTGCCTCTTGAGGCTGTACCCGTAAGACGTCCGCGGTGTACTCTGCGGTATTTAACACGCTTTGGCATTAACATCAGCGGGCTCCTCCTTCCTTTTTAACCTTGCGGTTATCAGCAAGAACCTCTCCTTTATAGATCCAAACCTTTACGCCGATACGACCGTAGGTGGTGTTTGCCTCTGCAAAACCGTAGTCGATATCCGCTCTTAAGGTCTGAAGCGGAATGGTTCCCTCGTGATACTGCTCGCTTCTTGCGATTTCAGCACCGCCTAAACGTCCTGAAACCTGTGTTTTGATACCCTTTACGCCGAGTCTCATAGCTCTGCCGATGGCGAGCTTCATAGCGCGGCGGAAGGAAATACGCTTTTCAAGCTGTGCCGCGATATTCTCGGCAACAAGCTGAGCGTTAGCGTCGGGATTCTTAATCTCAACGATGTTGATAACAACCGGCTTGCCGAGCATCTGCTGGCAGGTGGCGCGAAGCTTTTCGATTTCGCTGCCGTTGCGTCCGATTACCATACCGGGCTTAGCGCAGTGAATGTGTAATCTTACGCGCTTGTCGTCACGTTCGATTTCGATTTTGGCAATACCTGCGGAGAAAAGAGCTTTCTTCAGGTATTTACGGAGGTTGTAGTCCTCAACCAATATATCGCCGAACTTTTTATCGTCGGCAAACCAACGTGAGTCCCAGTTTTTAATTACGCCCACACGGAAGCCGTGGGGATTAACCTTCTGGCCCATAACTTAACCTCCTTTTTAGTCTTCGCGTTCTTTAAGAACGATTGTCATATGGCTTGTTCTCTTTAAGATTCTGTGCGCTCTGCCGTGATCCTTCGGACGGATTCTCTTAAGAGTCGGTCCGGGAGATACGAAGCACTCAGCAACGTAAAGTCTTGAAACATCCATACTGTGATTGTTTTCTGCGTTTGCAATTGCCGACGCTAAAAGCTTCTCTAAATACTCGCAAGCGGACTTAGGAGTAAATTTGAGTATAGCCATAGCCTTGTCAGCATCCTGATTGCGGATTAAATCCATAACAATCTTCACCTTGCGGGGTGAAATGCGGGCGTATTTAAGTGTAGCCCTTGCTTCCATAGTTAAACTCTCCTTTCAGCCGCTTACTTACCGGTGGTTTTAGAACCGGCGTGACCCTTAAAGGTTCTTGTCGGCGCGAACTCACCGAGCTTGTGACCTACCATATCCTCGGTTACATAAACCGGAACATGCTTGCGACCGTCATGTACCGCGAAAGTATGTCCGACGAAATCGGGGAAAATGGTCGAGGAACGGCTCCAGGTCTTAAGCACGCGCTTTTCACCGGCTTCGTTCATTTCCTTGACTCTTTTGAGCAGTACAGGCTGCACATAAGGGCCCTTTTTAATGCTTCTTCCCATGATGAAATCTCCTTTCGTCGAATTACTTACGGCGCTTTACGATATACTTATCGGTGCGCTTATTCTTCTGACGGGTCTTGTATCCGAGAGCGGGCTTGCCCCACGGAGTAACAGGTCCCGGACGTCCGATCGGTGACTTGCCTTCACCGCCGCCGTGCGGGTGATCGCAGGGGTTCATTACAGAACCGCGGACGGTCGGTCTCCAGCCCATATGACGCTTGCGGCCTGCTTTACCGTAGTTGACATTTGCATGCTCGGGGTTTGAAACCACGCCTACGGTAGCCATACAGCCTGCGGGTACGTTGCGAAGCTCACCTGAGGGCAGGCGTAAAAGCGCCATACCGTTTTCCTTAGCCATAAGCTGCGCCATATTTCCCGCCGAACGGGCAAGCTGAGCGCCCTTGCCGGGGTAAAGCTCTATATTGTGCAGGAAGGTACCTACCGGTATATTGTTAAGCGGAAGCGCGTTGCCGGGCTTAATGTCGGCATCGGGGCCGCTTACGATAACGCCGCCCACCTTTAAATCCTGCGGAGCGATGATGTAGCGCTTTTCGCCGTCCTCATACTGAACGAGGGCGATAAAAGCGGAACGGTTCGGGTCATACTCAAGAGTCATAACCGTTGCGGGTACTCCGAAACGCTCTCTCTTGAAATCGATAACCCTGTATTTTCTGCGGTTGCCGCCGCCTCTGTGGCGGACGGTGATTCTGCCGTAGCTGTTGCGTCCGGCATTTTTCTTGATAGGCTCAAGCAAGCTTCTTTCCGGAGCTACCTTTGAAAGACCCGAATAATCCATTGTGGTCATATTGCGGCGGCCCGGAGTAGTAGGCTTGTAATGTTTTATTGCCATTTGTTTCACTCTCCTATTTTGGCTTAGCGAAGTTTTTTAAAACTTCATACATCACCGGAAATCCTTGATTTCCTTAAAAGACGCTTATCAGATAAGACCGTCAAAGAACTCAATCGGCTTTGAATCGGGCTTTAAGGTAACTATAGCCTTCTTCCAGGAAGCGGTGTAGCCGCTGTAACGGCCCATACGTCTCTCCTGTCCGCGAACGTTGATGGTGTTTACCTTTGCAACGTCAACCTTGAAAAGCTGCTGAACGGCGTCGGCAATTTCAATCTTGTTAGCGTCCTTTGCCACCTTAAAGGTGTACTTCTTATCGGCGATTCCCGACATACTTTTTTCGGTGATTACCGGAGCTATAATGATATCCTGTGCGGCTTTCATTATGCATACACCTCCTCAAGCTTTGCTACGGCGTTCTTTACGACAACGAGTGTGTCGGCGTTGATTACGTCGTAGGTGTTGATTGTGTTAACCTGCGCGGCCTTAGCGCCCGCGATGTTAGCAATGCTCTTTACGGCATAGGCGTTGTTGTCCTCAAGCACTACAAGGGTCTTCTTGCCCGCGCCGATAGCCTTTAAGCAATCCGCAACGGTCTTGGTCTTGTAGGTGTCGAGCTTTAACTCGTCGAGAACTATCATATCGCCTGTGGCAACCTTATCCGACAAAGCGGACTTAAGAGCAAGTCTTCTTACCTTTTTGTTAAGAGAGTAGGAATAATCTCTCGGCTTCGGGGCGTGAACGATACCGCCGTGTCTCCACTGAGGAGCTCTTGTAGAGCCCTGACGAGCGTGG
>JBJEOD010000075.1:0-3270 GCA_051880535.1 Acutalibacteraceae bacterium
CAAAAAAGAGCATGGATCTTCTTATAGCTTCAATTGAGGAGTGCTATAAAAAATTGGGCGGAAGCTACGCTGATGTGAGCTTGAGGCTTCCGAATCTGAAGCTGATTGATAGGTTTTTCGGCAAATTTCTTGAAGATAAAAGCTTTGAAACGCTGTGTTTGCAGATGAACAGCGGGAATCGCCCGGAAGCATTCAGAGCCGCCCATACCTTAAAAGGCGTATGTGCAAATCTTGGCTTTACAGGACTTTTGGAATCCGTTTCCCGACTGACCGAGGAGCTGCGACGGGATACAGAATATGTTTCCGAGCAGGCGCTAACTCTGTTTGAGGAGGTTTGCCGCGATTATGAAACCACGGCAGACGCTGTACGCAAATATTTGGGATTATAAAAGGCTAAAAGAGTGAGGTACGTATGACACCTAAAAAGCAGATATTGGTAGTGGAGGACAATCAGCTTAACCGTGAGCTTCTGGCGGAAATATTGGAGGAGCAATATACTGTTTTGCAGGCGGAAAACGGTCGGGAAGCGCTTGAAATATTAAAGCTTTATAAGGAACGCATTGCCCTTGTCATTCTTGATATTATTATGCCTGTAATGGACGGATACACCTTTCTTGACATAATAAAGGCGGACGCAGAGCTGTCCTTAATTCCTGTTATCGTTGCCACGCAAAGCGACAGCGAGGCTGACGAGCTGGTCGCTCTTTCGCACGGCGCCACCGATTTTGTGCCGAAGCCCTACCGTCCTCAGGTTATATTACATAGAGTTGCGAGTATTATAAAGCTGCGTGAAACCGCCGCTGTGGTAAATCAATTACAGTATGACCGACTCACAGGGCTTTACAGCAGAGATTTCTTTTACCAAAAGGTAAAGGAACGGTTATCGGAAGAGCCGAATAAAGAATATACCATAGTATGCTCGAATATTGAAAATTTCAAGCTTTATAACGACGCATTCGGGCAGGAGATGGGAGACCGAATGCTCAAAGAGTGCGCAGAAAATATGCAAAGCCTTATCGGCAGTGACAGTATATGCGGTCGGTACGGGGCGGACAGGTTTTTGTGCCTTCTGGAAAGCGAGAGGGAAAGGTTCGACCGTGAGCGCTTTACTAATGAATTTTCTTGCTCCGACCGACCCGAGAGGATAAAAAACATATCTGTCAAGTGGGGCATTTACGAGATAACCGACCGTTCTGTTCCCGTGGAGCAGATGTGCGACAGGGCGTTTCTGGCGGCGGACAGCATAAAAGGGCAGTACGATAAGTTTTTTGCGCTGTACGATGACGCGCTTCGCGGCAAGCTGCTGCGTGAAAAGGCAATAACCGACGCAATGGAGACCGCCCTTACAGATAACCAATTTACCGTTTATCTGCAGCCTAAATACAGTCTTGACGACGAATGTATGGTCGGCGCCGAGGCGCTGGTGCGCTGGATTCATCCCGAATGGGGATTTATGTCTCCCGGGGAGTTTATACCGCTTTTTGAAAAAAACAACTTTATTTCCCGACTTGATCTGTATGTTTGGGAGCGGGTATGCGCCCTGCTTGCAGACTGGCAGGAAAAGGGCTTTAAGCTTTTGCCTATATCGGTTAATGTGTCAAGGGCGTATATTTATCAGTCAAATCTTGCACACACAATTTCAAGCCTTACCGAAAAGTACCGCATAGAGCCTAAGTATCTGCATCTTGAGATAACCGAGAGCGCCTATGCTGAAAATCCGAATCAGATAATAAATACAGTGGCGGAGCTTCGCAGGCTGGGCTTTATTGTTGAGATGGACGATTTCGGGAGCGGTTATTCTTCGCTGAATATGCTCAGCCAGATGAAGCTGGATGTTTTGAAGCTTGATATGAAATTTATTCAGAACGAAATGCTAAAGCCTGTTAACCAGAGCGTTATAAGCGATGTCGTCGCAATGGCTCACAGACTGCACTTAAGCGTTGTTGCGGAGGGCGTTGAAACAAGGGAGCAGATGAAGCGCCTGCAGGCGGTGGGCTGCGATTATGTGCAGGGTTATTATTTTGCAAGGCCCATGCCTGTTTCGGAATTTGAAAAGCTGTGGGAGGAACAGCGCAGCAGGGCGGCGTGCCATTTCCCGGAGAAACGGTGGGGCGAGCCTGAGCTTAGGGAGATATTGGTTGCGGACGAAGATCCCGAATATATAAAAAAGGTAAGAGAAGCCTTTGAGGGGAACTATCGGATTACCGAGGCGGCTGACGCTTCCGCCGCGCTTGAACGTATTATGTCGGACGGCGGGGAGGCTGTCTCCGCAGTGATTCTCAGTATGACGCTTCCGAGGGACGGCGCATCCTTAATAATGAAATCGCTGAGGGAGAATCCTGAATTTTGGAGTATTCCCGTTATTGCCACGGTTCCGAGCGGCGACAGGGTTAAGAGCCTGCCGCTTGTATCGGAAACCGACGATTTTCTGTGTAAGCGCCACCCGATTTCGGACCTGTACAGAAGGGTTCAGCGACTGCTCGAGATTGCGGATTCACGCAGGCGGGAAACGCTCTTGAAAAAAGAGGCAAGCAGGGATTATTTAACAGGACTGCTTAACCGTCGAG
The DNA here is from genome assembly GCA_051880535.1 of Acutalibacteraceae bacterium. Taxonomy (GTDB): domain Bacteria; phylum Bacillota; class Clostridia; order Oscillospirales; family Acutalibacteraceae; genus UBA737. The sequence continues at coordinate 2,568 of JBJEOD010000075.1, forward strand.
GTCTTAAAGAGGCTGTTGCGGCTGTCAGGGCGGAGGATTTTCCGCTTGCGGTATATCTTTTTGATCTTGACGACCTGAAAAAGATAAACGATTCCAGCGGTCACGATATGGGAGACCGTATTATAAGAGCCTTTGCCGAGCAGCTTTGCCGATGCACCAAGCGAGGGGATATACTTTGCCGTTACGGCGGAGATGAATTTGCGGTAATTCTTAAGGCCTATGATAATGCGGAGGCCGCCGAGAAAAAAGGCGAGGATATTTGCCGCACCTTCAGCGACGAGCTTAAAAATGAGGGCATTAACGCCTCCTGCTCAGGGGGCGCTGTGATGTGCGAAAAGGGAGATATGGCGTTTGATACCGTATTTGAACTGGTGGATCGGGCGTTATACCGTGCAAAAAGGGAAAACAAGGGCGGCTGTCGGCAATAAGCTTACGTCGTCGGTCTGTCATATAAACCAAAATATCAGGAGAGAAGGACAAAAATGAAAAGAGTAGGAAAACAATTATTGGCACTCCTTTTGGCTGCGGTAGTACTGCTGTGCGCCGCGGGCTGCGGGGGAGAGAAAAAGAACGAAAAGGTGCAGATTACCATGTACCTGTGGGATAAGTCTATGAGCAGGGATTTGACGCCCTGGCTTGAAAAGCAGTTCCCGGACATTAAGTTTACCTTTGTTGTAGGATATAATACGATCGCGTATTATAC
>JBJEOD010000076.1:0-3267 GCA_051880535.1 Acutalibacteraceae bacterium
CATTGCAATGATAATCGGCAGCTTGCTTGTTTCAGTCCTGCCTAAGCCAAAGGACAGATTGAAAGTAGTATATTATACAATGCTGATTTCTTTAGGAGCGGAAAACTTCCTGCTGGCATTTTCAAGAGAGCCTGTTGTATGGTGTATCGGGCAAATTATCGGCTGGGTGCTTGTGCCGGTTATGAGCGCAAACTATGATGTGATTTTCAAAACCACAGTTCCCGTAGAATTGCAGGGACGTGTTTATGCCTGCCGCAACACAATGCAGTTTTTCACTATTCCCATAGGGCTGTTTTTAGGCGGCTTTATGGTGGATAATGTTTGTGAGCCTTTTATGGCAGGATATGGCAATCAGCCCGTTTTGACTGCATTATTCGGTGTTGGAAAAGGCTCGGGCGCAGCGCTTATGATGTTTATTATCGGTGTTGCCGGCGTTTTAATCTGTTTGATTGTACCCGCCCAATAATCCCTCGCCCCAAACAAAATACCCTCTGTCGCCTGACCGGTAACAGAGGGTAAACTACTATTTACAGAACTTCGGTAATTCAGCCCAAGGCATGAGGCTGTCAAGCTGATCGTCGGTCGGACATTCTCCGAGCTTCGGGAGCTCAGTCAACAAGTGGAGCAGATAACCGTAAACATCAAGGTTATTCAGCTTTGCCGATTCTATAACCGAATACCACATCATGCTTGCATCAGCGCCCTTGTTGGTATCGGCAAACAGCCAGTTCTTTCTGCCCATAACAAAGGGCTTTACAGCTCGCTCGGCGCGGTTGTTTGTAAGCTCAAGACGACCGTCAAGCAAGAAAGCTTCCAGTTCTTTTTTGTTGTTCAGCGAATAATTCACAGCCTTCTCAAGATTGGATCCGCCGTTCGCGGAAATGCTTCCGAGCAGCCCCCAATAACGCTCCAAAAGCGGCTTTATGCGTTCGAGCCGCTTCTCATATATTTCGTTTATAGGCAGACCTTCAAGGCGCTTGTCCTCGGCGAAAATTTGTTCCACCAGTTCAAGAGCCTGCGCTGCTTTTGAATTTTTATCATCAATGCCTTTAGGCAGACATTCTACCCACTTTCGCCGTGCGTGAGACCAACAGCCAAGCCGAACTGCATTTACGGCCGCATTGTAACCTGTATAACCGTCCGTTTGCAGGTAGCCGGAGTAACTGCCCAGATTATCCTCCACCACCTTTGCCGAACGGGTCGGGTGATAGAGATACAGCGACATTTTTCGCTCCGAATCCTTGCCCGAACAGAACACCCAGCACCGCGACTGACCGTCAACCTGCTTTCCGTCACGTTTTAGAACGCGGAGAACCGATTCATCTGCATGGATAATATCTTCCGTTTTAAGAAGCGTCATCATACGATTCCGGAGAGGTTCTATCCATCTTGAACTACGGATTATCCAGTTCGCCATAGTAGTTCGGCTGAGTGCAATATCCTGGGACTTCCAGTATTGCTCCTGTCTGTAAAGGGGTGTTCCCATCTGATATTTCTGCTGGATAACATACGCAATAGTACCGGCGCTTGCCATACTTTTCTTGATAACAGGTACAGGCATTTCGGCGGCAATTATGTCAGTGCTGAGATTATCCTCTTCACAGGATTTGCACTTGTATTTCTTCCGGTAATAGTCGATTACGGAAATCTGCGCAGGGATAATATTCAGCTCGCTTCGGATGAACTCTTCGCCGATGCAGACCATTTCTTTACCACATTCGGGGCAGCTCTTGTCGTCAAGATCAATAACTACCTTCTTATGCTCTACACTTTCGGGAAGTTCTTCTCGGGAGAGTCTTTTCTTTCTTGTATGTGAATTTACTGTGATGGTTTCGACCGTAGGTTCAGAAGAGCCTGCCGAATACTCCTGCTCTGCCTCATTAAACAAGGTAAGCTGTTCGGAGCCCTCGATATTGCTGAGCTGCTCGCTTGATTTTCCGAACATCGCTTTTCTGCCCTTAACGAGCATTTCGTTAAGGTTAGAAAGCATTATGTTCTGCTTATCTACGGTAGCTTTTAACTCTGTAATTTGATTTTTCTGTTCGTTATTTTCAGCCTGTAATTTCCGTATGAATTCGAGTGCTTCTTCAAGATTATCCGGCAATTTATCTGTCATTTAAAGCACCCTCTTTCTGCCTTTTTCTTACCTTTATTATACCACAAAAACCGCATAAAATCAAGGTTTACGGGCATTTCTAAACAGAGAAAGCGAGGCTGTTTCTAACCTCATTTTTGTGCTATATGACATCTCTCTTCGGCGCCGGTTTTATTGCATTCGGCTGCTCAACCGAAAGCCCCTGAAGCAGCCATATATACTGCTCATGAGTCAGCAATTTTGCCTCTGAACCATTACGCGGCCACTGAAAACAACCGTTATCCAGTCGTTTATACATCAGCAGAAATCCGTCGCCTTCCCATAGCAGTGCTTTCATTCTGTCTCGCCGTTTCCCGCAGAAAAGAAACAGACTACCCGAACAAGGCTCCAGTCCGAAATTCTGCTGAATAATCGCTGCCAGGCCATCAATCGAACGACGCATGTCGGTGTATCCGCAGACTATGTACACCTGCTCAAATCCGGCTTCTTTCAGCATGCTGACAGCCCTTTCAAAAGTGTTGTCAGCAGTTCCGGAGATATATTCTGTGGCAGTTCTGCCGTTATTCCGCGACCGCTTATACGGATAAATCCCGTATTTTCGCTGCTCAATGTGTTCATATCTGTGTTTTGCTTTACAGCAACTATGTCGTGCTGTTCCTGTTTCAAAGCCTCCGTCCTTAGCCTTTTTAGTCTGTAATAGAACGTCTTGACGCTTAGATGATTATTCTCACACCACTCTTTTACTGTCAATCCGCTGCTCGCATACTCACTATACATCAGCTGCCAGTTTTGTAGTCTTATCTGCGCCTTTGCTTGCGCTATTTCATTCATTCTAACCAACTCCAATCAGGTCTATGGACTTTTCTGGACTACTTTGGAATTAGTTTAACACTTTGGGAATATTTTCTCAAGACGAGGGGTTATTGGGCGGATACAAACCAACTCTATTGACGCCCTATCAGCGTGATGATATACTAAAAATATGGTAAATTTTTCTGAAAAACCTGTAACTTTTTGAGGGTAAAAACTGTTATATATATTAAAGGGATTTTTGGAGGATTTTATGAAAAGATTTTTAACATTAACCCTATGTGCCATTTTACTGCTTTGCTCCTGCAACGGCAACACAATAACCGCTCCTGTTCAGACATCGGAAACGGAAGAAACAAATA
>JBJEOD010000077.1:0-3259 GCA_051880535.1 Acutalibacteraceae bacterium
GAATCAGGGTCTTGCTGAAAACACGTCCTCAGAAAAGATAGCTGCGTTTAAATATGTTGGCGCTGTGGAGCAGCCTTCCTTTTTCCTCGGAATCCCGACAACGAAGCTTTACAGCTTGACCACTACTGAAAATGCAGAGGAAATGACCGGGAATATTTCCGAGCTGATCGGTAATAACTTTTCCGTCAACCTGATGGGTTACGGTACATCCGGCGCGGATATCGGAGAATTAGGCGGAGGCTTTACCGTTGCAGGTTCTCTCGGTGGCAATAAGGGTTTAAAGAGTCTCGGAACGCTGTTCAATGAGACCGGTGTTGATTGGTATATGGACTTTGATCTTATAAGCTATGAGGAATCGGGCAACGGTGTGAAAATAAGCGATTCCGCTGTGTTCCCAAATAAGAAAAACGCATTTTTCACGGATTACGATGTCGTTACAAGGAACGCAAATGATAAAATGTATTATATTTTAGGAAGAAATATGCTGAATTCTGTGGCGTCGAACCTACTAAAAAAGGCAGAAAAAATGCAGTTAAAAGGAATTTCGCTTTCCTCACTTTCTAATAACAAATATTCGGATTATTCTTCCACCGAATACGAGTCGGCGCTTAATATGGGCAAAAATGTTACTCAGGTATTTGATGCTGTGAAGAAAGGCGGATATAATTTGCAGGCGGTTGCGGCAAACAGCTATGCCGCAATTACAGCGGATTCTGTGATCGACGCACCCTTGTATTCATCTTCATACGATATAAGCTTTGCAGATGTGCCGTTCTATGAAATGGTCTTTAAAGGATATGTTCCGATGAGCAGTGTTTCGGTAAATCTTTGCTCGGACGAAAGTGACGCGCTTCTGCGTTGTGTCGAAAGCGGAATTTCGCCGACCTATACGCTGACATATAATTATGATAACGAGCTTATCACGTCTGATCATTCGTTCATATTCGCAACGTCATATTCTAAAAATATTAACAGTATTTCAGAAAAAATCAATTCTGTAAAGTCATATCTCAGCAGTATTGATAAGGCAAAAATCTCAGGATACAAGATGCTGAACAATGATGTGAGGATAACTTATTTTGATAACGGCGTTTACGCGGTAGTCAACTATTCTTCGGAAGCTGCGGATACTGAGTATGGTCGCGTCGCAGCAAACAGTTTCATAACGGGGAGGGTGTTGCAGTGATGAAACGAAAAATTAAAAGTATTGATACGATCAGAGCGCGATACGGATATATTTTCGTTGCACCATGGATTATAGGTTTAGTTTTGTTTTTCTTTTTTCCTATTGTTCAGTCGGCAGTATTCAGCTTTTCGGATCTCAGCATCACCGAAGCAGGAATTTCAACAACCTTTGCAGGATTAAAGCATTATCACGATATTCTGTACTCCGACCCTAATTATATAAACAATCTGATTACTGCGGTGACAGAAATATTTACAACAGTGCCGTTTATTCTCATTGTCAGCCTGATCGTGGCATTATTGCTTAATAATCCGTTTCCGGGACGAATGTTTTTCAGGGGACTCTACTTTTTACCCGTTATAATTGCTTCCGGTCTGGCACTTCAGCTTTTTCTTACGGCGTCGGGCGGCGATACGGGTGAAGTTGCGGTTGCCGATTCCGTGGCATTCGGAATGCTTGATTTTACCGAGGTGCTTAAGGGATTAAATCTGCCAAGCAGTCTTGAGACCTACTTGAACGAGGCGCTTAGCAATCTGTTTATGCTGATTTGGCAGAGCGGTATTCAGATCATACTCTTTATTGCGGGACTGCAGTCTATTCCTGATTTGCTTTATGAGGTAGCTAAGGTTGAAGGTGCTACAAAATGGGAGGAATTCTGGTTTATTACGCTTCCCATGCTGATGCGAACACTGTTGCTGGTTATTGTTTTCACTATAGTTGAAGTTGTAACTTCTGCTAATAATGTGTTAGTTCAGCAAGGATATAACCAGTATAATAACCTGAAATACGGCTCAGGCTCAGCAATGATGTGGTTTTACTTTGTAATAGTGGGCGCAATTATCGGATTGTTCCTGTTATTATATAATAAATTGATGAAGAAATGGGGTTGAAATAATAGATGGAAAGCATACAAAAGCATTCGTCAATTAAACATAATACTAAGCTTTACAACCAAGCTAAGAACCTTATTTCTTTATTAGTTAAATGGGCTTTTCTAATCCTTGTCGGTTTTATCATTCTGTATCCCATGATTTATATGGTGATTACAGCAATAAAAGACAGATCGGCATTTCTTGACGCAGAGCATCAGTGGCTGCCGCTTACGATGACATGGGATAATTTTAAGTTTGCATATAACGCCTTAAATTTCTCCACATCACTTAAGCAGACTTTTGTTCTGCAAATGGTTAGTGCGCTGTTCGAGGTCTGTATATGCTCCTTTATTGCATACGGGTTGGCGCGGTTTAATTTCAAAGGAAAAAAAGTACTTCAGGTTGTGCTTATTATTACCTTGCTTATTCCGGTACAGATGTACAGTCTTTCATTATCGGTGAATTATCGGGTATTGGGCATATTTAACACGCCGTTGTCGTATTGGCTGCCTTCTATTTTCGGCGTAGGAGTAAGATCGGGATTTATGATATTTATATATCAGCAGTTTTTTATCGGACTTCCCAAAGAGCTTGAAGATGCCGCCTATGTAGACGGAGCAGGACCAATCAAGACGTTTTTTAGAATTGCATTGCCGTCGTCAAGCGTTGTTATTACAACTGTGACTGTTTTAGCGGTTGTATGGTTCTGGAACGAGAGGTATCTCGCCGAGCTGTGTTTCCTGACAGAAAACAGACCGCTCTCCGTAATGGTTGCTAATTTTTCCGCGATTCTTGCCCAGTTGGGTATTGCGGGCAACGCAACGCTGACGCCTGCGATTGTATCATCGGCGTGCTTGCTCTATATAATCATTCCGTTGGTTTTCTATTTAATCTTTCAGCGGAAGTTTGTGCGCAGTATCGACCGTGTTGGTATAACAGGTTAACGGTAAGCCGTTCCAACCAAAAAGCGCATATCAACATAAAACGGAGGTGTTGTATATAATAATTCATTTCCGTCACAGGGCGGTATATTGCCGTCCGAAAAAGTAAAGAAATAATTGAAAGGGTGTTATTTAATGTTTGTGAAGAACAAAAGTAAAAGTTTTTTATCACTGGTAATTTCACTGGCAATGATAATGCTTGCTTTCGCGGTACCGATCAACACGCAAATTTCTGCGTCGGCTGAAACAGTTCCCACTCC
>JBJEOD010000078.1:0-3251 GCA_051880535.1 Acutalibacteraceae bacterium
TTATTACTGTAAGACGGACTGCCTGTGCCCCCATAAAGCTTAGACTTTATATGTTGTACGGACAGCCCGCAATCGCTCATGCTTATTTTGCAGTGAGTGTTGCGGGCTTGTATTTTGAAAACGGGTGAAATTATGATTAACGAAAAAATGGCGGCTTTGGGCAAAAAACGCTCGGTTATCCGTGAAATATTTGAATACGCGAAGGTCAGAAAGGCGCAAATCGGGGCGGAAAACGTTTTCGATTTCAGTATCGGCAATCCGAGCGTGCCTACGCCTAAAAAGGTTACCGAGACAATGGAGCGTCTGATAAGGGAAAAGGACCCCGTTGCCCTTCACGGCTACACCTCCGCACAGGGGGATTTTTCCGCAAGGCAGGCGATTGCGGAGCATATCGACAGTACCTTTGGTTTTAAGGCAGACCCTAACCTTATTTATATGACCTGCGGCGCGGCGGCCTCGCTTACAATTTCGCTTAACGCTATTGTTAATACAGGTGACGAGGTTATAGTATTAGCTCCCTTTTTCCCCGAATACCGTGTTTTTGTCGAAAAGGCGGGGGCGGTGCTTAAAGAAGTGTTATGCCGCGAAAGCGATTTCCAGATTGATTTTGCCGCGCTTGAAAGGGCTGTTACCGAAAAAACCAAGGCGATAATTGTAAATTCGCCTAATAATCCGACGGGCGCGGTCTTTTCCGAGGAAACAATAATTAAGCTTGCTTCTTTGCTAAATAAAAAACAGGCGGAATACGGCAGGGAGATTTATATTATTTCCGACGAGCCTTATAGGGAGCTTGTTTATGACGTAAGCGTTCCATATATTCCTAAATATTACAACAACACGCTTGTGTGCTATTCCTACAGCAAGTCGCTGTCCTTGCCGGGGGAGAGAATAGGTTATATATTTGTTTCGCCCAATGTTAATAACAGCCTTGAAACATACGCGGCGGTCTGCGGCGCGGGTCGGTCTTTAGGCTTTGTATGCGCCCCGAGCCTTTTGCAGTATACTGTGGGGGAGTGCGCCTACGTACTTCCCGACCTTACGGTCTACCGCAAAAACCGCGATTTGTTCTCACAGGCTCTTATTGAATACGGCTACACGGTAGTCCCGCCCGACGGCGCCTTTTACCTCTTTGTAAAATCTCCCGAGGAGGACGCGAACGCCTTTTGCGAAAGGGCTAAAAAATACGAGCTTTTATTGGTCCCCAGCGACGATTTCGGGTGTAAGGGCTATGTAAGAATTTGCTACTGCGTGGAAACCGAGCAGATTGAACGCGCTTTGCCTAAATTCAAGGCGCTTATCGAAGAATACAAATAACGGAGACGGCTATGACTGATTTAGAAAAAGCAAGACAGCAGATTAATGAAATTGATAAGGAAATGGCAAAGCTTTTTGAAAAGCGTATGGCGGCGGTAAAGACTGTTGCCGAGTACAAAAAGGCGAACGGGGTCAGGGTCACCGATTCTGCACGGGAGGCGGAGGTTATAAAACGCAACTCCGCTCTTGTTAAAAACGAAACGCTAAAGCCCTATTATGTAAGCTTTCTGCAAAGCAATATGGATATTTCAAAGTCATATCAGCACAGACTGCTTGAGGGTATGCGGGTAGCCTACAGCGGAGTTGAGGGTGCATTCGCCAATATTGCCGCTAACAGAGTTTTTCCCAACGCTAAGGCTATTCCGTACCCTGATTTTAAGGCGGCTTACGATTCGGTTGTAAACGGGGAGTGCGACTGTGCGGTTCTGCCTATTGAAAACAGCCACAACGGCGACGTGGTTCAGGTTATGGACCTGACCTTTTTCGGCACCCTTTATATTAACGGAATTTACGACATTGAGGTTGTTCAGAATCTTCTTGCCGTCAAGGGAACCACAATGGACGAGGTTAAAAAGGTTATAAGCCATCCGCAGGCGTTAGGCCAATGTGCAAAGTATATAAGAGAGCACGGCTTTGAGCCGGTTGAAGCGGTAAACACCGCCGTAGCCGCAAAGCAGGTCGCAGAATCGGGCAGGCACGACATCGCCGCGATAGGCAGCAGCGAGGCGGCAAAAATATTCGGGCTTAAAAAGTTAGAGGCGCACATTAACGAAAGCGGCAGTAATACTACCCGCTTTGCGGTATTCTCAAAAACTCCTAAAACCCCCGCTAATGCCGATAATCAGTTTATAATGCTCTTTACCGTATCTAACGAGGCGGGGGCTTTAGGCGAGGCGATAAACACCATAGGAAAGCACGGCTTTAACCTGCGCGCACTTAAATCACGCCCCACAAAGGAGCTTATCTGGAGCTACTATTTCTACGCCGAGGGCGAGGGTAATATTAACAGCGAAAAGGGCAGGGAAATGCTTAATGAGCTTAAGGAAAAGTGCAGCAGTATAAGAATTGCGGGCAGCTTTGAAAGGGAAGTAATCTTAAAGGGTGACGACGAATGATAATACCTGTTAAAACCTCCACGGGGGAATATAATATCTATCTTGAGCATGGCGCGCTTAAAAAGGCGGGTGAGTACCTTAATTTAAACCGTCGGGTCTTTATCGTAACCGACAGCGGCGTTCCCGCAGATTACTCAAAAACGGTTGCAGAGCAGTCTAAGACCCCTGTTATTGTAACGGTTAAGGAGGGTGAGCCCTCAAAATGCTTTGATACATATAAGTATCTGCTTTCGCAAATGGTAGAGAAAGGCTTTACCAGAAGTGATTGCGTTGTTGCGGTCGGCGGCGGAGTAGTCGGCGATATGGCGGGCTTCGCCGCGGCAAGCTATATGCGCGGTATTGATTTTTACAATATTCCGACTACCGTTTTGTCACAGGTGGATTCCTCTGTCGGCGGCAAGGTGGCTATTGATTTTGAGGGGTATAAAAACCTTGTCGGCGCCTTTTATCCGCCGAAAGCGGTTATTATAGATTCCGATACCCTTAAAACTCTACCCGAAAGGCAAATTTCAAACGGTCTTGCGGAATCGGTTAAAATGTCGCTGACCTCGGATAAGGATCTGTTCCGCATTTTCGAGCAAGAGGATATAAAAAGCAATATAGATACAATAATCGAGCGCTCCCTTAAAATCAAGCGCGACGTTGTGGAAAAGGACGAAAAAGAGGGCGGACTTCGCAAAATCCTTAATTTCGGTCACACCTTGGCTCACGCTATCGAGAGCGAAAACGGTATGGAAAACCTCTATCACGGCGAGTGCGTGGCGCTGGGTATGATACCAATGTGTTCGGTAGAAGTTAGAGAGCGGCTGGTTCCCGTGCTTG
>JBJEOD010000079.1:0-17018 GCA_051880535.1 Acutalibacteraceae bacterium
ACAAATCCGAACCCGATTTTAAAGGGCGGATTTTCGCCTTTGCATTGTTAAAATACTCGTAAATCCGTTAGGATTTACTGCGTTTTGTGCCTCGCACAGACAAAAATCCGCCTCTTTAAAATTCTGCGACCTAAAACGAGCGGAATTTTGAGTGATTTTTGGCGCGAAGGAAGCCGCAAGGCTAACGCCTGCGGGTGACGACAAGCCGAAAAGCGCCTAAATTAAGCCGTTTTAGGCGGGTTCGGATTTGTTGTCTTTGCTTACTACGAAAGCGGGGAGCGTATGGTTCCTCCGCAGGTTTTATCCGCGTTGGCGGATTTTTATAATGTCAGCGTTGACTATATCCTTGAACGCACCGACAAGCCCGAAACAAACCGTTAAAAGCCCCCGCCCTTTAATTACGAATTACGAATTACGAATTACGCATTAAAAGATGTCTATTCCGCTCCCGCAACATAGCTGTTTCGCACATAGCCGACAGTTCCGCCGTAGCCTATCAAATCCCAGTCGGGCAGACGGTTGTAGATAAGAATTTCCGAGCCGTTGGGCACCTTACCTATTATCGGGGCGGTTATATCGGGCTTTGAGCGTATGTTAAGGTTAGAGCCCTTGGTCGATACATAGCCCGTCATAATGGGCTGGGGCATATTAAAGGGTATGCCGAAAAACTCGGTCAGCGACAGCACAAGGTTCTCGGCTATCGCGTTTATATTATTCCTTATCCAGTCGGCGTCCTCGGGGTTGTCGTGGTAGGCAAGCTCTATAAGCACGCCCGGCGCGCGCACCTTCGCCACCTCGCCCAAGGTGGTGGTGGGAACGGTTTTAACCTTGCCGGGCAGGGGGTAAATAAGCTGTAAATTATTCGCCGCGATTTCGGCAAACCGCCTGCCCTCGGTGCTTGTGGGGTAGTAATAAACGTCGGTGCCGCGAACATTGGAGGCTCCGCTCCCTACCGCGTTTGAATGTAAAGCCAAATGCAAATCGTAATTCCCCGCGTTAGAGGCGGCGATTGAAGATGCCGCGGTCATATCGGGCGTGTTTCTTACAAACTGAATCCCGCTCGCCGCCAGATACGGCTCCATAGCGTCGGCGATGAGATTCATATAATATTCCTCATTTCCTCCCCCTGCATAGGGGTTAAACTCCTGTGTTGACGGGCTTAAATAAATAATAGGCATAAAAAATTCTCCTTCCTCTTCAAAATATGAAAAGGAAGGATTAATTATGTCATATTAAATTAAGCTTTTGCGCCGTTTTCTTCACAGCCGACATAAACCAGCAGTAAAGCGCCTCCCCTAACTCCTGATAAACCGGGTCGCCGTCGTGGGCGCAGAGCATTGCGAAGGTCTGCCCCATTCTGCGCTCTATCTCGCCGCCCCTTCTGTAGGCGACATAGTAAAAGGAAAACGCGCCCGTGTCGCCCGACGATTTATACAGCTCGCTGTCTGCCCTTTTAACCGTGTCGATAAAGCTTTTTTGGGCTATGCCCGCAAGGGCGTCGTCCCCGCAGTACTGCTCAAAGCCGACTGTTGCCGTAAAGGAAAGCAGCAGCCGCCGCTGAATAAGCATTTCAAAATCCGAGGAATCCCCCTCGTCCGAGACCACCGCCGTGCGGGCGTCCTTTATAAATTTTTCCGCGATTATTCTGCCTAATTCCCGTGCGCCTTTAACGTCCTCACTTTTAGGCTCGCTCTGTGCGGCGGCGGCGCTTTCCCTGTTCTTCTTTATGTCCTGCGAGGGTCTGTCGCCCGCGATTTTAATATCGTTGTCCGAATACAAAGCTATTCACCCTTTTATGCGGAAGGCATCAGCCCTCCGCGTTTTTATACTCCTTTAACGCCTCTGCTAACTGGGCGGGACAGGAGGTGTTTTTAAAGCCGCATTTGATACCCTCAAGCTTGCTTATAACCTCGTCTACCCCCATACCCTCTACAAGGGTCGCCACGCCCTGCGTGTTGCCGCTGCAGCCGCCGTCAAACCTGACCTTTTTAACTATACCGTCCTCAACGTCAATATATATGCCCCGAGAGCATACTCCCTTAGTTTTATATGAAATTTCCATTGACTTTATGCTCCTTTATGTAAATATGCTGTCTCAACAAAGCCCCGCCGCGACAGGCGCGGGACCTGCCGCGCAGAGACTATCTTTCCTTGAATTTATTACTGCGGACCGGGTGGCGGAGCTTGCGGAGTGCCTTCGCCTCAATCTGACGTATACGCTCCCTTGTTACGTTAAATTCGGTGCCGACCTCCTCTAAGGTATGGCATCTTCCGTCCTTTAGTCCGAAGCGGAGCCTTATAACCGATTCCTCTCTGGGTGTCAGGGTTTTAAGCACCCCGTCTATATCCTCGTTGGTTATGGTTTTAAGCGCCGCGTCGTCGGGAGCCAAGGCGTCCTCGTCCCTTATAAAGTCCATAAGTCGGGAATCCTCCTCGGGACCTATCGGGGTTTCCATTGAAACAGGCTCCTGCGCCACGCGCATAATCTCGCGCACCCGCTCTACGGGCAGATCCATCTTTTCGGCGATAAGCTCCTCGCTGGGCTCAAAGCCGTTTTCGTGCAGAAGCTGGCTTTGAACCTTTTTAAGCCTGTTTATGGTTTCAACCATATGCACGGGGATACGTATTGTGCGCGCCTGATCGGCTATTGCTCTGGTAATCGCCTGTCTTATCCACCATGTAGCGTAGGTCGAGAACTTAAAGCCCTTCTGGTAGTCGAACTTATCCACCGCCTTAATAAGACCCACGTTTCCCTCTTGGATAAGGTCGAGGAAATACATTCCCCTGCCTACATATTTCTTTGCAATGCTTACCACAAGGCGCAGATTCGCCTCGGTAAGTCTCTGCTTTGCCTTCTCGTCGCCGTCGGAAATCTTAACGGCAAGCTCAATCTCCTCCTCCGAGGACAAAAGCGGCACCCTGCCTATCTCGCGGAGATAAATTTTAACAGGGTCGTCAAGATTCATATTCTCAAAGCTTAAATCGTCATTGAGAATATCAACGTCCATTTCCTCAAGCTTCAGCTCGTCCTCTGTGGGCTCGTCGTCAAAGTCAAGGGCGGGAGGCTCGGAAAACAGCTCCTCCAAATCGTCGGGGGCGTTTTCAATATCGTCCAAAGACAGCTCCTTTTCCTCCTCGGCCTCATAAGGGTCGGTTTCCGCCGCCTGCGGCTTTTTAAGCTTACTTTCCTGTTCTTTCTTGTTCTTTTCCATTATTGATTTCCTTTCGATTTGTTATCGATAATATTTTGAAGTGTTGCCGCCCAGTCTTCAACCGAGCTGTTCTCGGGGCTCCCTGCGGAGAGCAGCGCGTCCTCTTCTAATATTACCCTAATGCAATCTTTTAATACAATTTCGGGGTTTTTGCCCGCTTTTTCGCTGTTTTGCAGCGATACCAGATAACCTATCTCCGCGGGCAGCAGCTTTTCGGCGAAGACCGAAATATCAAGCGCGCCGCCCCTGTCAAGGGTGGAAATAATCAGCTCATAAATCCGCCTGTTAAGGGAGGTTATAAGCTTTTCGGGGGGTAGCTTTTCCTTGGCGCAGCCATAAAAATCGGGATTTTTAAGCAGTACGGCAATAAGGGTTTCCTCCGCCGACACCCCCTTAGGCGACCGCCGCCGTTCGGGATTAACGTCGTCTTTTGTAAATTTAGGTCGTATAATGTCGGATATTTCCTTCTTTTTCCTTACTCTTGCGTTCTTTTTTCTGATTTCCTCCACCTTCGCGGTGAGCGCCGTCCTTGAAACGCCGTATTTCTCGCACAGCCTGCCTATATAAATATCTCTGGTCATAACGTCGTCCGAGCCCGCCACAATTTCGGCGGCGGCGTTTAAATAGCGGAGCCTTCCGTCCTCGCTTTCAAGGTTAATATCCTTTGCGGCGGTGAGCAATTTATACTCCATATCGCTTACCGCGCCCTCCAAAAGCGCCGCGAAGCGCTCGGGACCGTTTTTCTTTATAAACTCGTCGGGATCCTTGCCGTCGGGAATTACCACAACCCGCGTCTTAAGCCCCGTGTTTTCAAGCAGCTCCGAGGCTCTTTTTATCGCCTTTTGCCCCGCCGCGTCGGCGTCTAAGGTTAAAACGATTTCCTTTGTGTAGCGGGCAAGCAAATTAGCCTGTTCAGCGGTAAACGCCGTGCCGAGCGGGGCTACGGTGTTTTCAAAGCCCGCCTGATGGAGCGAAATAACGTCCATATTTCCCTCGACGAGTATCACCCTTTCCGAGCAGACGTTTTTTGCAAAGTTCATTCCGAAAAGGTTGGAGCTTTTTTTATAAACGGGCGTATCCGAGGTGTTTACGTACTTGCCGCCCTGCTTGTCCTCGCCCGGCATTGCGCGCCCGCTGAAGGCGATAATATTGCCCCTTATATTAATTATCGGGAACATAACCCGCTTTCTGAAGCGATCGTAAACCGTTCCGCGTTGGCTTTTTCCCACAACCCCCGCCGCCAGCATATCCTCTTCTCTGTAGCCCTTTTCCTTTAAATGCTTAATAAGCATATCCCAGGAATCGGGTGCGGCGCCCAAGCCGAAATGCTTAATGGTTTTAAGGGTAAGCCCTCTGCCCGTCAAATAATCAAGCGCCCATTTGCCGCCCGCCGACATAAGGAAGCTGTGGAAAAAACGGGCGGTATCGCGGTTAATATCGTAAATTTTGTTTTTAAGCCGCTGCATAGAGTCGTCGTACCCGTCCTGCGGGAGGGCTACCCCCGAGCGCTCGGCTAACAGCTTTACCGCCTCGATATAATCAAGATTTTCAATAAGTCCCGTAAAGGTGAAAACGTCGCCGCCGACCCCGCAGCCGAAGCAGTAAAACGACCCGTTTTCGGGATATACCGTAAATGACGGGGTTTTTTCGCTGTGAAACGGACAGAGACCCACTAAATTTTTACCTCTCCGCTTTAAATTAACATATGAGGAAACGGCGGTTTCTATGTCGTTTCGGTATTTAATTTCGTTTATAACGTCCTCGGGTATCACAGAACCGCCTCCTTTAAGTTTTTATAAATCAAATCGACCACGCCTTGGGAATATAAATATCCGAAAAAACGGTGATGGCGTAATGGTCGGTCATTCCCGCGATATAGTCGGTGACCGCGCGGGTCTTGCCGTCGGTTTCGGCAATTCTTAAATACTCCTCGGGCATTTTCTCGGGACTTTTCAAATAATATTTAAAAAGCCCCTCGACTATTCCCAAAACCTTTGTTTCCTCCGACTTAGCCACAGGGTTTTTATAAACGCTGTCATAAAGGAAATTGTGGAGCATATCGTAATAGACAGCAGTTTCGGAATCCATTTTTATATCCTCGCCGCTGTTATTTACAATTGAGGTGACAAGGGTGCTTATCCTCTCGCTTTTAGTGTGACCTAAATTATCGGTAATCTCGGCGGGAATATCGCTTTCGGATATAACCCCCGCCCGCACCGCGTCGTCTATGTCGTGGTTGATGTACGCCACCCTGTCCGCCATACGGACAATTCTGCCCTCCAGCGTGTGCGCCTGCTCCCCCGTAGTGTGGTGCAAAATGCCGTCCAGCACCTCGTATGTAAGGTTAAGCCCCTTACCGTTCTTTTCAAGCCTTTCGCAGACCCTTACGCTCTGCTCATAGTGGGTAAAGCCTATGTCGGTAAGCTCCTTTAAAGCCCGCTCCCCCGCGTGGCCGAAAGGGGTGTGACCCAAATCGTGACCTAACGCCACCGCCTCGGTCAAATCCTCGTTAAGGCGCAAAGCCCGCGCTATAGTCCGCGCTATCTGCGAGACCTCAAGCGTGTGGGTGAGCCGCGTCCTGTAATGGTCTGATTCGGGCGACAGAAAAACCTGCGTTTTGTGCTTTAGTCTTCTGAACGCCTTACAATGTATAATGCGGTCGCGGTCCCGCTGGTAGCAGGTACGTATTTCACATTCCTTTTCGGGAATTTTCCTACCCTTAGAATTTACGCACAGCGCCGCCCTGTCGCTTAAAATAAGCCGTTCATTCTGTTCGGTTACGGTTCTTGCGTTTTCCATATGCAGCCTCCCTTGCGAAAAAAGCCTTACATATATTATATTAGACAAAATTGTCGAAAAACCTTTTAATTTTTAAACTTTTTAATCGTTTGTCAGATTTCCGTCGCCGCTTACGGGTATTTTTTCGCCCAAGTAGGTGGGCTCAGGCTTAAATATGCACTTAAAAAAATCCTTGTCCCGCGCTAATATCTCCCGCAAATCCCGCTTCGTCTGCCCGCGGTAGGTATTAAGGTCCGCCGAAACGCCCACCGCCTTTACTCCTAATTTTTCCGATATATAAAGCGCGCGGTAAAGGTGGTATTTCTGGGAGACGATTATAATGCTGTCCGCCTCGAAAATCTCCCTTGCGCGGTAGACGGTTTCATAGGTCGAAAAGCCCGCGTGATCCATAAAAATATCGCTGTCGGGGACGCCCCTTTCTACGGCGTAGGACTTCATTATATTGACCTCGTCATAATCCGTACTGCCGTGATCGCCGCTCATAATAAGCTTTTTCACCGCGCCGCTTTCGTAAAGGGATATTCCCGTGAGCAGTCGGTCTTCAAGCATTGAGGTGGGCTTTCCGTCCCGCACCCCCGCGCCTAAAATAACCGCGCAGTCCGCATCGGAAAGCTCCGCCGCCTCTTCCAAAGAAATGATACTGTTTTTGGTTTTATTTACAACTATAAAATTCGGCACAAGCGCCGCTGCGGCAAGCAGAACCGCCGCCGAAATCAAAAAAATAAAAATCCTTTTTACCTTTCCTTTCATTCCGCCACCCCAAGCATTTTTTTGTCCTTTTCCTCTGCGCTTATTCTTGCGGCAAAGGCTTCCTTAAGCTTTAACAGAAAGCTGTCACAGGCTGAATCCTCCAAGTAAAATTCAAGCTCCACATCTGCGGCGTAGACCGTGCTTTCCACCCTGCCGCCGTTATCGGTTATAAGCTTTGTAAGCCTTTCAAGCTCCGCATATCCGCACCGCGCCTTATAAACGGTGCAGGGGGCCATTCTAACCCGCTCTGCCGCCGAGACCGCCTGCCTTGCCGCCGCAGAATAGGCGCGGACAAGCCCGCCCGTGCCGAGCAGAACCCCGCCGAAATAGCGGGTAACTACTACCGTAATATCGGTAAGCCCCGAGCCGTCTATTATATCAAGTATAGGCTTTCCCGCCGTGCCGTGGGGCTCCCCGTCGTCCGAAAAGCGTTTAAGCGCGCCCTTTGACATAGAATAGGCGTAGCAATTGTGCCTTGCGTCCCAGTATTTTGAGCGCATTTCGGTCAAAAAAGCCGCCGCCTGCTCCTCGGTTTCGGTATGCCTTAGGGTTGCGATAAATCGGGAGCGCTTTTCGGAGTACTCGCCTAACGCCTCGCCCGATACCGTAATATAGCTTTCCACGTTGCACCCCCCCATTTAGATATTAGACAACGAAATATATTAATTCCGAATTACGAATTGATTAAAAAAATCCGCAGTCACATAATGCAACTGCGGAGCAAAAGGCTTATTATTCCATATTGAAACGCTTTTTAAATCTGTCAACGCGACCGCCGGTGTCTACCAACTTCTGCTTACCGGTAAAAAACGGATGACATTTAGAACAAATATCCAAACGGATATCCTTTTTAGTAGAGCGTGTCTCGAACTCCGCGCCGCAAGCGCACTTTATAGTAACCTTTTCATACTGCGGATGAATACCTTCCTTCATCTTTGTCACCCCTTTCCGAATCGATAACATATTGATGATACCACATATCGCGGCAAAATGCAAGCATTTTTATTCGCCGTTCAAAAACTTTTTTAAATCCTCGTAAATTTCCACCGTTTTAAACTGCATAATATATTTTTGCGGATGCTCCGCAATTTCGGCGCTTGTGTCTGACGCGCTGTCCGAAAGCTCGGCTCCGCTCGCCGCGGGAATACAGACCGCGGGGAAGACCACGCACCACCAATTTTTGCCTTTCGCGTCGCCTAAGCGTATTATAAGCGAGCGGTAATTGCCCGCAGGCAGGGTAAAATCCTCATATTCGCGGGTTTCAAAGTAGCTGTCGCCCATCTCCGCCCTCGCGCCGTAGGAAAAGCCGTTTTCGGACAATACTCTCTCTGCGGTTTCGCAAAAGCGTTCAAGATTTTCTTCCGCCGATTTTTCCGCGCGGGACAGCTCGGTTTCGCCCTCAAAAAGGTCCGACGCTTCCTCTAAAATTTTATCCCTTACAAGCAGCTTTACCGCCTGATCCTCCGCGCTGTCCGAATTTGCGATTATATGTAACCGCAATACGTTTTGTCTTAAATCGTCGCACGCCGCCTCAAAATGCGCCATTGAGGCGAAAACGGCGCACAGCAAGCCTAACAGCACCGAAAGCTCCGCCGCGCGGCGGGAAAATAATTTTTTAGTCATAATAAAAACTCCCGTCAATTTTGTTACTTAAAATATTGACGGGAATTTATCTTTTTATTCAATTATCAGAGCTTTGTCCGCAGGCTCACACAAAAAGCAGGGAATATCAAGGGCTTTAAGCACGCTTTGGGCGGACAGGGCTGTGTTTTTATCGCGGTATACCGCAAACCAAGCGGGACCGCTCCCCGAAAGGGAGACCGCGTCCGCCCCCGTTTTCATAAGCTGTTTTTTTACCTCGCTTTCCTGCCACAAAGCCGCAAAGGAATTATCAAGGGAGGAAAGCACCTCCGCAAAATCGCCCGAATTGAGCGCCGCTACGGTTTTGTTGATATCGGGCTTGTTATATTTAGCCGAATCAAGGCGGCTGAACATCTCGCCCGTCGAGGGCTTGTCCTCCCCCTTTGCGATAATAATAAAGCAGTCAGAAAGGGGCTCAAGCGGCTCTAAAAGCTCGCCTATTCCCTTAGCCCGCGCTGTGCCGCCTCGGATTAAAAAGGGTACGTCGGCGCCTAAGCTTACCGCCGTTTTTAGCAGCTTTTCATAGGAAAGCCCCGTGCCGTAAAGCCTGTCAAGCCCTATGAGAACCGCCGCCGCGTCTGCACTTCCGCCTCCCATACCCGCCGCCGAGGGTATGCGCTTTTTGATTTTTATATTCGCGCCCGCAGTTATTCCGCTTTCCTTAAAAAACAGCTCCGCCGCCTTAAAGGCGATGTTGTCTTCTCCCCCGAAGGCTCCGCACTCTACCGTGATTTTATCGGCTTTTTCAATGTATACGGTATCGCTTAAATCTATGCTCTGCATAACCGTGTCAAGCTCGTGGTAGCCGTCCTGCCTTTTGCCTAAAACCGAAAGGGAAAGATTGATTTTAGCGTTCGCCCTTATTTTAAGACTCTGCATTTTTTACACTCCCCCTGTAATTTAACACAAATACCGAAGCCAACACTATTATTATACCCGCCGCGCCCGACAGCGTGATCGTCTCGCCGTAGACCGCCGCTCCGATAAGTGTAGCGACCACAGGCTCTACCATAGCTATAACAGGGGCTATCGACGCGTCCACCCCGCAAAGCCCCGCCGTATAAAGGAGATAGGGTATAACGGTATTGAAAACCGCCATTAAAAACGCCGTCAGAATAACTGCAGGAGCACCGACACAAACGCTTGCCGCGCTTTTAAAATTTGTGAACGGAAGACAGCCTAAAAGCGCAAAGGCGAAGGTGTAAAAGGTTATGGTGTAGGAGCTGTACTCCCTGTCGAGCAGAAGTCTGCCGAAAACCGTATAAAGCGAGTAACCAAGTCCCGTAAGCAGTCCGAAAACGACAGCCGCCGCGCTTAATTTCTCCCCCGAGCCGAAGGCGCCCGTAACAAGACAGCACCCGACAAACGCCGTAACGCAGGCGGCGCATTTTTTGAAGGTTAACCGCTGTTTAAAGATAAAGACCGACATAATAACCACAAAAAACGGCGCGGTGTAAAGCAGTACCGCCGCCACCGACAAGGAGGTAAGCGACATAGTTTTATAATAGCAGAAATTAAAAAGCACTATGCTTAAAATTCCCGACGCGGCAAAAAGCCACAAATCCTTTATTTTAATTTTAAAAAGCGATTTATCCTTAATAATCAGTATTATCCCGAGTATCAAGGCGGTAAAGAGGGTGCGGAGAAAGACCAACTGCATCTCGCTAAGCCCGAACTTCCCCGCCGTCCTCACAAAAAGCCCCGCCGTTCCCCAAAGGGAGGCGGCGAGCAAAATAAGCAAAAAATGAAGATTAATCCTTGTTTTCAACTGTTTCCCACACCCCAAAGGTGAATTTTGAAATTTTTCGGCTTACTGCTTTAATACGCAGAACCGCGTATAAGCACATAGCCCCCGCGACGTTTAAAATAACGTCGTCAATATCGCTCGACCCCGTTAAAAATAGGAACTGCAAAAGCTCCACCGTCATTACCGAGAGGAGTACGGCGACGAACACCGAATACCACCTGTCAAAGCGTTTAAAAAGGCATACCGCGAAAAAGGCAAGGGGCATAAACGCGATAAAATTGCCGAAAATATTTTCAAGCATAACCGAGAGCGAAAGCTGTCCGTTCTTATAGCCGTTAATAAAGAGCTTTACCGTTGCAAAGGGGGTTAAATTGGTGCTTGTATTGACGTAATCCCTGAACGCCGTCCCGTTCCACGAGAAGACATTAAAAATATTCCTGCCCATACCGTCGTCGATAAGCGTGAAATCGACCAGCATTATTATATAAAATATAAAGGTGAAAAAGAGCTGTCGCCTGATGATTTTCCTGCGGCGGGCAGAGCTTTCAGCCCCGAACGCCCTTAAAGCGGCGGCGGCATAGCCGCTTATTACCACAAGCACGCCCGCGAAAATTTTTTCACCGTGAGCAAACGTAATTATGTTGAGCGCGTGGGCAAGCATTAACCCCGCAGCGCAAAGGCTTACAAAATAAAGCACCGACGCTAAAGCGGAAAAATACCGTCGGTTCAAAAAAATCACCTCATAAGATTTATATGAAAATTTTTATAAAAATTACATATCCTTATTATTGTAACTGTTATCCTGCGGGCTGTCAAGTCCTTAAATCCCGCGCGGCAGTAAAAAAACATTGCCTTTTTCTTCCGACTGTGATACGATATACCTTACGAGGTGATACCTATGATAATTTCGAGCAAGGGCCGCTACGCCCTGCACGTAATGACCGATTTAGCAGAGCACGGCGACGGCTATGTCTCGCTTGCGGATATTTCAAGGCGGCAGGAAATCTCCCTTAAATATTTAGAGGCCATCGCCGCGCTTTTGAACAAGGCAGGTCTGCTTGAAAGCCTGCGCGGCAAAAGCGGCGGCTATAAACTTAAAAAAAAGCCCGAGGAGTACACTCTGCGGGAAATCTTAGAGGTCACCGAGGGCGGAATAGTGCCCGTTAACTGCGCCTGCCTTACGGGGAACGAGGAATGTGAACGCTCCGCCCTTTGCCCGACAATGCCCGTCTGGCAAAAGCTTGACAAAATAATCGGCGATTACCTTGAAAGCGTCACCCTAAAGGATTTGACTAACGAGACGCGATAATTTTTTTAAATTCCTATTGACTTTATAGGGATTATGTGTTAAAGTATTACCGAAACAAAAAGTGAGGTCGTGAGACATATGATAAACGTATACGCGGACAATGCCGCGACAACAAGGGTAAGCGATACCGCCTTTGAGGCTATGCTTCCCTATTTTAAGGAGCTTTACGGCAACCCGTCGAGCCTTTACACATTGGGTCAGAAATCTCAGGAGGCGCTTGTTGCGTCGAGGGAGACCGTAGCCGCCTGCCTTAACTGCGATATGAAGGAGATAACCTTTACCTCCGGCGGCAGCGAGGCGGACAATCAGGCGATTATAAGCGCGGCGTATCTCGGCGCCAAAAAGGGCAAGAAGCACATAATTTCCTCCGCCTTTGAGCATCACGCGGTGCTCCACACCCTCGAAAAGCTTGAAAAGGAGGGCTTTGAGGTAACCCTTCTCCCCGTTCATTCCGACGGCTTTGTGAGGGTTGAGGAGCTTGAAAAGGCTATAAGGGAGGACACCGCCCTTGTCACAATAATGTACGCCAACAACGAGATAGGCACCGTTCAGCCTATAGCCGAAATCGGCGCGGTATGCCGCGAAAGGGGCGTGCTTTTCCACACCGACGCGGTTCAGGCGGCGGGGCATATTAAAATTGACGTCAAGGCGCAGAATATAGATATGCTTTCTATCGCCTCCCATAAGTTCCACGGACCCAAGGGCGCGGGCGCGCTCTACGCTAAAAAGGGTATACCGCTTTTAAATCTTATAGAGGGCGGCGCACAGGAGCGCGGCAAGCGCGCGGGAACCGAAAATGTCCCCGCGATAGTCGGAATGGCGGCGGCGCTTAAGGAAAGCTGTGACAATCTCGATAAAAACTTCACCTATGTTAAAGGACTGCGGGACAAAATAGCGCGCGAATTATCAAAAATCCCCCATTCAAAAATCAACGGCGACTTAGAAAGAGGGCTTGCGGGTACATTAAATATGTGCTTTGAGGGAATAGAGGGCGAATCCCTCCTCTTACTGCTTGACGACAGAGGAATAAGCGCCTCGTCAGGCTCCGCCTGCACCTCGGGCTCCCTTGACCCGAGCCACGTTCTGCTGTCGCTGGGTCTTCCCCACGAGGTCGCCCACGGCTCGCTTAGAATTTCGCTTTGCGAATACAACACCGAGGAGGAAGCCGACCACATAATAGAGCAGGTGCCGCAGGTTGTGGAATATCTGCGTTCAATGTCTCCGATTTGGAAAGATTTACAGGAAGGAAAGAGAGAATATGTTATACAGTGAAAAGGTAATGGATCACTTCAGAAATCCGAGAAATTTAGGCACGATTGAGGACGCGGACGCTGTCGGCGAGGTCGGCAACGCAAAATGCGGCGATATTATGAAAATGTACCTTAAAATTGAGGACGGAGTTATAACCGACGTTAAGTTCAACACCTTCGGCTGCGGCTCGGCAATTGCCACCAGCTCTATGGCGACCGAAATGATAAAGGGTAAGCCTGTAGAGGAGGCGTTAAAGCTTTCTAACAAGGCGGTTGTTGAGGCGCTCGACGGTCTCCCCGCCCATAAGATACATTGCTCGGTTTTAGCCGAGGAGGCTGTAAAGGCGGCGCTTTTCGATTATTACAGCAAGCACCCCGAGCTGCCGAAGCCCGAGGGTCTGCCCGACTGTGCCTCCTGCGGCGGAGACTGCTGTTCGTGTCATTAAAATATAAAATTATATTATTTCGATATTTTACGGGACGGTGTGGGCACCGTCCCGTTTACTTCCTATATAACCTATTTAAACCCGTCCTGCGTTACAGCACAATAAGCTCCTTTTTGCTTTCGGTTATGTCCTCACAGCCGTTTTCGGTCACGACGACCATATCCTCGATTCTCACGCCGAACTCGTTTTCAATATAAATCCCCGGCTCGACCGTCATTATCATACCCTTTTCCATCACCGTCTCGCAGGAGGTGTTGCAGGCGGGGTTTTCGTGAATTTCTATCCCCACGCTGTGACCGAGCCCGTGACCGAAGCAATCGCCGTAGCCCGCCTTGGCGATAACGTCCCGCGCGACGCGGTCAACCTCCCTGCAGATAACTCCCTGCTTTATAAAATCGAGCGCCGCCTTTTGCGCTTTAAGCACAACGCTGTAAACCTCTTTTTGCCTGTCGCTTACCCTTCCCACCGCGACGGTACGGGTCATATCCGAGCGGTAGCCGCCGCACACCGCGCCGAAATCCATTGTGACAAAATCGCCTGTTTCGATTTTCTTATCGGTGGGAACGCCGTGGGGCATTGAGGAATTTTTGCCCGACACCACAATAAAATCAAAGGAAACGCCCTCGCTGCCGAGCCTGCGCATAAAAAACTCCATATCCAGCATAACCTCGCGTTCGGTGCGCCCCGCGCTTATATTCCCTAAAATGTAGCTGAAGGTTTCGTCGGTAATTTTCTGCGCCTTTTTAATAAGGGATATTTCCTCAGCGGATTTAATACTCCGCTGTTCTGTAATAAGGCTCTGTAATTTGCCGTCCTGACTAAACGCAAAATCAGGCAGTCTCTTCCCAAGTGACGAAAAGGCGGAAAGACTTACAGTATCGGTCTCAAGATACACCTTTTTTACACCCTGCGAGCTTAAAAAATCACCCAGCTGCCTTGAAAAATTCTTTAAAAGCACAACCTCACAGCTGTCAACCACCCGCTTTGCCTTTTCAAAATAGCGGAAATCTATTAAAAAAACGGCTTTTTCCCTTGTGACCGCCACATATCCCGCCGAGGAGGCAAAGCCCGTATAATAAAGCCTGTCCGCCTCCGACGAGATGAGCGCCGCCTCGCCGTCAAGCAAATTGCTCTGTAAAAAGTCAATTCTTGTTTTTATCATTTGATTTTCCTCTTTTCTTTAAATTCGCGCATTTCCTTTACTGCCGTATCTGCAAGCATCAGCACCGCGAAAACGTTTACGCAAAGCATAATTCCGTTAAAAAACGCCGAAAGCCGCCACGCCGTCTCCGCCCTGCAAAGAGCGCCGACAACGCAAAATAACGGATAAACCGCCGTGAACGCCCTTTCTCCCCTTTTCCCGAAAACATAGCCTGAACAGACTATTCCGTAAAGTCCCCAGCCTATCACGCTTGAAACCCCGAAAAGACACATCATCAAGGCGAGCAGTACAAGCGAGCTTTTTCCGTAAAGTCCCGAAAGCGCCCTTGCCACAAGCTCGGTTGAGGCGGTTTTCCCGTATTCTATATTAACTCCGCTGCAAAGAATTGTCAATGCGGTAAGGGTACATATTACCAGCGTATCCGCAAAAACCTCAAAAATTCCGTAAAGGCTCTGCATAACCCCCTCGTTTTCGGGCGCTGACGCATGGGCGATAGCCGAGGTGCCGAGCCCCGCCTCGTTTGAGAAGACACCGCGTGAGGCGCCCGTCATTGCCGCCGTCATCACCGAGCCGACCACCCCGCCGGTCACCGCCGAGGGATTAAAAGCCCCCGCAAATATCATTTTAAAAACCTCGGGCAGAACCGCGATATTGGCACCGATAACCCCGAAGGTCATAAGAATATATATAAGCGCCATTAAGGGCACTATTTTTTCGGTAACCAGAGCGATGCGCTTTGCTCCGCCTATTATTACGGACGCGGTTAGCACAGCGAAGATAATCCCGAATATCAGCCTTACCCCCGTCCCAGCGTTTAAAGCGGCAATTGCCGAGCCTGTTTGGGTTACGTTCCCGCTGAAAAAAGCCGAAAGCATACCGACAATGCCGAAGACCGCCGCCAGCGGTGCAAAAGCCTTATTAATACCGTTTTTTATGTAATACATAGGTCCCCCGACCGAGCCGCCGTTACTTTTTTCCCTGAATTTGAGCGACAGAATAATTTCCGCGACCTTTACTATCATTCCCGCAAGGGCGCTCAACCACATCCAGAAGACCGCTCCCGCGCCGCCTAACGCCACCGCCCCCGCGACACCTGCTATATTTCCCGTCCCGACGGTCGACGAAAGCGCGGTACACGCCGCCTGAAAGGGGCTTATGCCTTCCCCTGTTTTTTTGCGGGAGAATATCCCGCCGAGGGCGTGTCTTACGGAAAGCGGCAAAAATCTCAGCTGAAAAAATCCGCTTTTCACGGTCAGATAAACCCCGCAAATTATAAGAAAAGCAAAGGGCAGCATACCCGAAATTAAATTTTCAGAAAACTCAAATACCTGCTTCATTTAATCCCCGTCCCGTTCATTAAAGGATATTATTTTTGGGAACATTTTATGAGCAATATAAAAATATTATACAAAATCTGTTAAATAGCTTGCTTTTTCCTAAGAAATTGCTTAAAATATAATAAAGAAAAAAATTCGGGAGGTTTGTTTATGCCGACAAACGAAAGCTATAAAATCCGCACCAAGCGCAACAACCTTTATCTTCGCATTAACAAGGGGCATTTTGCTACCAGCCACAGCCATATCAACTATTATATCGACGTGACCGCGCAGAAAACCCGTCTTTCCGAGGCGAAGGCGGTGGCGGAGGAGCTGCTTACCTACTATCACCACAGCACGATTATCGACACTATACTCTGTCTTGACGGAACGCAGGTTATAGGCACCTGTCTTGCCGAGGCGCTGACTAAGGACGATTTTTCAAATATGAACGCCCACCAGACGATTTATGTTGCAACGCCCGAGCATACGACAGGCAGTCAGCTCATCTTCCGTGATAACACCTCCTCTATGATTCGCGGCAAGCACGTACTTATTTTAGAGGCGTCAATCTCAACGGGCTACACCGCCCAAGCGGCTGTCGAGGCGGTTAAGTATTACGGCGGAGACGTTGTGGGAATTTCGGCGATTTTCTCAACCGTTGATTCCTTCGGCGAATTCCCCGTTTACTCGGTCTTCAACCCCAACGACCTGCCCGATTACCAAAGCTTCCCCGCCCACGAGTGTCCTTTGTGCCGCGAGGGCAAAAAGCTCGACGCCCTTGTAAACGGCTTCGGCTATTCAAAAATCTGATTTAATTCAAAGCGGCTGTTAAGTCAAAATTGTCAACCTAAATTTATTTTTAGGTTGACAATTTTCCCTTTTAGGTGTAAAATGTATCAAAACACTTTAAAGGGGAAACCAAAATGAAAGAATCAGCAAAGAAAAATACACTAAGCCTTGTAACGGCGGCATTGTTTACCGCCCTTACGGTGGTCTGCTCGCAGATAGCGATACCAATGCCCACCCAAGTATCGCTGACGCTCCAGACCTTTGCGGTGGCACTGTGCGGCTATGTTTTGGGAATAAAATGGGGTCTTGCCTCTATAATTACATATGTATTGCTCGGAACCGTGGGCGTGCCTGTATTTTCGGGCTTTAAGGGCGGCGTACAGGTACTGTTCGGTGCAAGCGGCGGCTTTATTTTCGGCTTTATATTTTTTGTTCTGCTCTGCGGCGTCTCGCTCCTTATTAATAATAAGGCTTTAAAGCTGCTTGTAGGTTTGGGCGGACTTGTTGTATGCCATATTTTAGGAGTTATCCAGTTCGCTGTGGTTTACAAAACCGATATAATCTCCTCGTTCCTTATGGTCTCCGCGCCGTATC
>JBJEOD010000080.1:0-3228 GCA_051880535.1 Acutalibacteraceae bacterium
TCTTCGCCTCTTCAAGAGCCAGCACAGCATAACGCTCAGCGTATCTGCAGGCGGCGTTCAAGGATTTAATTACCGCACGGAGAAAGGTAGCCTTCTTTGCATAGCCGCTGTCGCCGTCCTTACAGCCCGCAAGCTCGGCTTCAGCTTTTTTTATAATGCCTTCAAAGCCTATTGCCAGCACCTCGGCATAATCGACGGTGACATGTCCGACGCCGTTGTAAAAATAGTTTCCGGGTGTGAAGATATTATGCTCCATAGCGGTCTTGGCACCGTCGCTCATATATTCATATGCTAACTCGCTGGTAGTTTTGCCCTTCCAATATTTATAGACCTCATGCAAGGTCTTTTTTGTTTCGTCAGAAATATCAAACGGATCGGCAGATCTCGTAGCGACGGTGTCAAACTCGGCTTCAAGCCATTCAAACGAATACTCGGGGAACACCTGACAGCTTCGCGGCTGCTTTGTGTTGCTGCCTACTATTAATTCGAGCGGGCGGATAGTTATAGGCAGATTATCAAGAATATGTTCAAATGCTTCGGCACGTCGCGTAATGATGGGTTTCCCTTCGCTTGCCTTATAGCTTTCTGTAATCAAAACGGCACGGTCAGCCTCTATTTGCGGTTTTTTTTCAAATAAATGTTCAACAAGCTTGGGTATTCGCGGACTTTTTGCTATCTCTTGACTGTAAAATTCTGACATTTATCAAACCTCCTGATACTTCTTATTATCCAATATCATTTTAATACTTATTATAGAATTTGTCAATAGCAAAACAACAAAAAACCAAATAAATTTATTCATAAAACAACACGTTATTATGATTTTTGCTTTTTCTGTGTTTGGTTCCGGCTTAAAATCACAGGGGACGGTTCTTTGTCTTGACAAATTGACAGATTTATGATAGAATATCTACGGTGATAAAGTATGCCGAGACAAGCAAGAAAAAAGAGTAAAACGGGAATATACCACATAATGCTCCGAGGAACTAACGGTCAGCAAATCTTTGCGGATAGTGAAGATTGCGAAAAATTTTTAGAAATAATAAAAGACTGTAAGGCAATAAGCGAGTTCGAGATTTTTGCTTATTGCCTTATGGGTAATCATATTCATTTATTGCTAAAAGAAAATAAAGAACCAATTGAATTAATAATGAAAAGGATTGCAAGCCGATTTGTGTACTGGTATAATATTAAGTATCAGCGAGTCGGTCATTTGTTTCAAGACCGATTTAAAAGCGAGCCGGTAGAAAATGATGAATACTTTTTAACGGTGATAAGGTATATACATCAAAATCCCGTCAAAGCAGGAATTTGTAAAAAGCCGCAGGATTATTATTACAGTAGCTATAACGAATTTTTCAAAAACCAAATCTTTGTTGATTGCAATTTTGTTTTCGGTATAATCGGCAGAGACGAATTTATCAAGTTTAATAACGAAAAAGCTCTTGAGAAATGTTTGGATATTGAAGAAAAACCGACAATCAGGGTTACAGACGAGCAAGCAAAAAAGATTATTATGAAATATTCAAAGTGTAAAAGTATTTCAGAATTTGAAGTATTGCCAATTGCTTTGAAAGAAAATTATATAATATATTTTCACGAAAACGGGCTTTCAATTCGCCAAATTTCAAGGTTGTGCGGTGAAACAAAAGGATTCGTGGAAAAGTGTTTAAAATAACCCGATTCAGGAAAGAAAACCGTACCCTGTCCTATAAAAACGGTGATATGTTATGAAAAAACAGTGGGTGTTGATAGAAGATAAAACCGAAATCAAAGAAATTTGGGATAAAATCTATTCTTTTTTTGATTTTTCTCCCGATTATTATAATAAAACTCAATCGCCGTTTACATTCCCCAAATATATAAAGTATGTAAAGACTTATGATATCAGCGGAATGTGCCAAGTATTGAATCCGCATGATGCGGATGGGAATTACAGAACAACCGTTCAAATAGATACATTGAAAACTATTCTTGCTGAATGTATGGATAAGGACGATTTTATCTACGCGCTTGATTGGCACCACAGTTGTTTTAAATACGACCCTCGTGTTAAGGAACCATATGGATATTATATGATGTATGAAACACTTGAGGATACACCTGCATATTTTCCGCTCTTTTATCTAAATGGAGATTATTATCTGTTTGTTTCCAAAGATTTTAATTGGGGCTATTTTACACATCCTTGGCAAAAAAAGCCTGGGTTTTTGGCAAACGAATGGTTAAACTGATGAGAGAGAATTCTCATAAACTAGGTCTTTTAGAATGTGATTAAGTTGAATACATAGTGAGGATTAATATCTGATACCGCAAACGACAGGACAAGAATATAATGTTGGAAAAGTGCTCTTGATGTAGTGATAAAAAGAAAACATTTTAACAAGTTGAATTCTACTACAAAAATTCGTTCCTAAAATACACCTTAAAAGTGTCTAACTCTTGGGGTGCATATCACTGTTGAGGAACATTTTTTATTGACAAAATGCATCATTAAATGTATACTTCCTTTATATGATAGCAAGAAGTATTTGTAATTAATAATTAAAGCATATGAGAGGAACGTTTATGAATTACCCTGATTCTTTTATCGCCGCGGGCTATGAGTACTCGGACATTGACCGCTTTGTATCGGCTCCGTTTTTTCGAAAGAAATTTACGGCTTTAAAAACCGCTAAGGCTGAAATTTTAATAGGTACGGCGGGTTTTTATAAGCTTTTTGTAAACGGCAAGGATATTACAAAGGGTGAGCTTGCGCCCTATATCAGTAATCCCGACGATATTGTTTATTATGACAGATATGATGTAAGCGATTATATTAATGAGGGCGAAAATGTTGTAGCGGTGCTTTTGGGCAACGGTTTTCAGAATAATCCGGGCGGCGCTATATGGGATTTTGATAAAGCCCCGTGGCGCGGTGCACCGAAATTTGCAATGCGATTAAGCCTTTCCGCAGAGGACGGAAACGTAACCGAGCTTGAAAGCGACGAAAGCTTTAAAGTCTGCCCGTCGCCGATATTATTTGACGATTACCGCTCTGGAGAGTATTATGACGCACGGCTTGAAATTCCTGATTTCCATTCCGCCGATTTTGACGATACCGAGCTTAAAAGCGCAATAAGGGTAAAGTCTCCGCGCGGTGAAAAAAGGCTCTGCGCCGCCGACTCCGTCCGCGTTTACGCAGAATTAAAGCCCGTTTCGATTACCAAAGAGGAAAACGGCTGGCTT
>JBJEOD010000081.1:0-3225 GCA_051880535.1 Acutalibacteraceae bacterium
GTTCCTGCCGCGCCGACCTCCTTTGCCGCAAGGGCGGTTATTTCGGAATTTAAAATATCCGCCTTAATTTGCAGCCAAATGTCCGAGGTCGCACCGCCGCCCGAAGCCCTGATTTCATCAATTTTGCCCGTAAGTGCACTCATTTTATTGAAATTAAGGAGCATTTCGTAAGAAGTGCCCTCCATAAGCGCGCGGTACAAATCGTATTTTGTGGTTTCAAGCGTGACTCCAACAAACGCCGCCTTTGCCGCATTATCCATATAGGGCGTTGCGGCTCCCGCAAAATGCGGAAGCACAAGTATCCCCGTCGGGCTGTCGCCTACCGTACTGTCAAGCTCGGCATATACATTCTTGCCCTCTTTTTGAGCCTTACTATGCTCAAGCTCTGCAAAATTATCCCTGAACCATTTAAGGGTTGCGCCGCCCGTAAAAGAAAGCGCGTAGCAGGCGTAAAGCTCCCCAATATACGGCACTACCGAATAGCCGCACTTATAAAAATCAATATCCGCGGGTTTTTCGGTTAAAATCACGGGCATACACTCCACAGTACCCGTGCCGTCCATCGCCTGATCGGTATTAAATACACCTGAACCTATCATAGCCGCCGCCTGATCGTGACAGCCGTTTACCACGGTAATGTCGTACTCAATACCAAGTTCTGCCTTTATTTGGGGCTTTATTATGCCTGCCGCCGTCCCCGCTTTAACCGGTGCGGACATAAGGGTGGTATCTATTCCGGCGGCATCAAATGCCTCTTTAATCCACACCTTTTTTTCAATATCAAAAGCTCCCAACCTCGCGGAAAGGGAATAATCTATCTGCGATACACCCGTAAGGGTATAAACGATAAAATCCTCGCCGAGCAAAATCCTTTTGCATTTTAAAAAGTCGTTAGGTCTATTGTTTTTAAGCCACATTATTTTAAAAATGCTGTACATCGGGTGGGGCTTTACTCCCGAAAGCAGGGTGAGCCTTTCCTCCCCTACTGCCCTGCACAGGCTTTCACATTCCTTTTCGCCACGCGGGTCGGTATACAGCATAGAGGGGGCTAAAATATTGTCCTTTTCATCAAGCATAGCAAAGGTTTCGCCGAAGCTTGTCACCCCTAAGGCGTCTATTTTATGCTCGTTTGCCGCCTGTTTAAGCAGGCTTAGAACTCCGATTTTAATATCCCCGAAGTCTATTTCGTGACAGCCGCCCTTATGAACCGCCTCATACTCGCGGTAGTAGGTTGCAAGCAAGGTTGCTTTTTCGTCATACAGAGCGATTTTACAGCCCGTAGTTCCTACGTCAAGTCCTCCGATAATCATAGCTTAGTCCTCAATGCTAACAACGTCGTAGCCGAGATAGATATTAAAGGCTTCTTCGAGTATATCCTTAACATGACCGTTTGCAACGGTGGTATGGTGCTTAAAGCCGCCGCGGGCAAGCCGTATAAGCTTATCCTGAAGATTATCTATTTTCGCAACGCCGCCGCAGCCGAAAAATTCCTTTTCAATACAGTCGTCGGTAAATTCGCCCTCGCTGAAATAAACGGTAATCTTGCCGTCCTCGGTCTTACAGTTCGAGAAGGTCATCGGGAACGCCGCGATTCTTCCCTCGTTTGTACCCCAGCCGCTGCCCGGGTCGCCCTTGTCAAACATTTTGTGTGAGGTCACGGTTCCCTTTGCCGCCATAAGCTTCTGCGCGGTAGAGCCGCAATGGAAAAGTATAACCTTGTCAGGGTCGTCGCCGTAGTTGTTGTTCCAGTCAAGGCAGGCGGCGGGGCCTTCTGTCGCCAGCGACAAAGCACGCATTGTAATAGCAGAGCACATATCTATTTCACAGGAGGCGGTGATACCTCTGTCATTAAGCTCGGAGAGCAGTACGCAGGGGCAAACCCTTAAATAGGTTTCCATTTCGTTCCAGCACCGAAGCGCGATAGCGTCAAGATGATAGGTCTCTATGTACTCGTCAATAACCACGCTGATTTTTGCAAGCATAAGCTTTTTATCCTCGGGTACGTTTGTAAAATCGGTGTATTTTTCAAGCGCCGCCTTTTTAGCGATAACCCTTTCATCATTATCCTGCTTCGCTCTTACAAACTCAAACAGCTCGGATAAATCGAAGCTTTCAACATTTATACCGTGTCTCTGCATTGCGACCTCGTCAAAGCGAACCGTCTTAAAGGCGGTTGTTCTCGCTCCGATACAGCCGATAGTAAAGCGTCGCATACCCTTTACCACGCGGCAGACCGCCGCGAAATCGTGAAGATTTTTTTCAAATTCCGGCGTTAAGGGGTCTACAACGTGCGGCTTCATTACGGTATAGGGTATTCTGTACTGCTCGAAAACATCGGTTACCGAAAATTTACCGCAAAAAGCGTCCCTTCTGTGCTTAAAGTCCATTTTACCTATCTCGTCGGGATATGCCTGCATTAAAATCGGAACGCCCGCGTCCTGCAATGCGGCAACCGCTCCGTTTTCGTCAATGAAAATAGGCATACAAAGTATAACGCCGTCATACTCGCCCTCGTGGGCTTTAAGCCACTTTGCGTAAGCTCTGCCCTCGTCCCTTGTTTCAACCGCGCCGTAGCGGGTCGCGTCCTTATCCATCATAATATAATCGTAGCCCGCATCGGTCACGGCCTTAACCATATCCTCACGCGCGCCCTCAATAAGCTCTGCGGGCATAAAGCCGCGGTTGCCGAAAAATAATGCAAATGTCTGCTTGCT
This sequence comes from Acutalibacteraceae bacterium, assembly GCA_051880535.1. Classification (GTDB taxonomy): domain Bacteria; phylum Bacillota; class Clostridia; order Oscillospirales; family Acutalibacteraceae; genus UBA737. Next base: position 2,715 of record JBJEOD010000081.1, read on the forward strand.
CATAGAAATTTCCTCCCGTTAAAAATTATAATTCCATTCTACCCTTAAATGTGATATTATGATAGGTAATAATGTACTGAAAACGGTAAATTTGTACGGAGGCGCGGATTTTTATGAATTTTATGTTCGACAAAATTAAAATTGAGGAGCTTATGCAGTCTTTTTACACCTTAACGGGGATTCGCTTTGTCCTTTTCGACGCGGAATTTAACGAAATAGCCTTTTACCCGAAAGAAAAGTGTGATTTTTGCAGATTTATGAGCAGCGTGCAAAAAACGCGGAGCAAATGCCGGCGTTCCAACCGCCGCGCCTTTTTAAAATGCTCGGCGGAGGATTCACCGATTATATATAAGTGTCACGCGGGGCTGGTCGAGGCGGTAATCCCTCTTCACGAAAACGAAAAAATAACAGGATACCTTATGTTCGGTCAGATAACCGACAAGCCCGACAAATCCACCCTATACGAAAAGCTTGACTATTGGGAAAACAACTGCGGCATAAATTCCGCGGC
>JBJEOD010000082.1:0-3217 GCA_051880535.1 Acutalibacteraceae bacterium
CGTTACAAGAGAAGCTGTGGAAAATTTATCCACGTTTGCAAAGGAAAAATCCTGCACCTTATAAAATAAATCGTGCCTCATATTCTTTGCAAAGCCCGCCGAGGCGGTAGCGCAGGTACTGCCTGCAAGCGCGCCGAAAATCAGCGAAACAAAGGCTAAAAGCACAAGCACTCCGCCGTACAGAAAAATCATTTTCATATCGGCTCCGTTCTCGATATGATCGATGAGCTTTGCTATAAAAAAGGGAATTATGCACTCCATTACTACCTCAACCGAAACAAAAATCGGTGTAAGGATAGAGGTCTTCTTGTATTCCCTTACGCAACCCATAAGTGTTTTAATCATATTATTCTCCTATCTGCCGCTGTTTTTAAGATTTTCGCCGCGGCAAGCGAAGCTTATTCTGTCATATTTGCCTTTAATTTTTGCATAACCGAGAAAAAGGCGTCGATTTCCTCCTCGGTTAGTCCTTTGCGGAGCCTTTCCTCTCGCCTTTTAATATCCTGTGAAATTAAATTGTGTACCTTAACAGCCTTATCCGTAAGAACAATTTTTTTAAGCCGCGCGTCGCTTTCTACGCTTTGCCTTGTTATAAAGCCGTTTTTTTCCATAAGCTTTAAAATATTGCTGGCGGTCGAGCGGCGTATAGAAAACTTTTCCTCAAAATCCTTTTGAAAAATATCCCTTTCGCGGTTTTCGTAAAAGTAATCGATTGCCCAGCCCCTTACCCCCTTATTAGGCTTAAGCTCAAGCTCGTCGGCGTGCTTTTCAATATCTCGCTTTATAAGGTTTGAAAGATTACGTATTTCAAGACCGATATGTCTTTCGGGCGGCATAAAATATCACCTCACAGTAAATGTTAGCTTGCTAACTATTATATCCGTTAAGGTGATATTTGTCAACACATATATAATGAATTTTTTGTGAATAATGATTGCTCTTCCATTGGCAAAGCACGCACGGAAAACCGTGCGTGCCGAAAATATAAAATCAAAGTTCCGAACTTGGTGCCTCAAATTGAACAGGTGTATTTGATACATTAGTTTTACGAATCAGATACCTGCGTAATTCCGCAATGTCGGTCGCACTGAGATTGCCGTCACCGTCAAGGTCTGCCCTCTCCGCGCCCTCTTCGGTAGCCTTAGCAAGGAGCTTTTTAAGGTGCACTAAATCGCGGATATCCGATACGCCGTCGCCGTTAACATCGCCGAATGGGTCGGATACGAAGCTTTCATAGTCGAAGACTGCAAGCCTATACCCTTCCTTGTAACCGTTTGGGTCGTATTGCTTATCAAGCATAACACAAAATACGCCCTTATCCGACCTACAGAAAATTTGCTTAAACTCATCACCGCCATAGGCTTCGACAACATTCAGAGGAAAGCTCTCGGTAGAAGAATCGGTATAGATAACAGTCACCGCAGTATTTTCTAAGTCGATATTGAAATTATCCACTCCGATAAAATCAATTTCCTTAGACTCAGCAAAGCTGAAGCAGTCCAGCCTGCAGGATTGTGACAAGTATTCGGCGACATAATACGGATTATTATCTTCATCATATGCCGGACTGACTATAATATACGAACCGTTTACAGGGATTAATGTTACAACATCATACCAATAAGAATCATATCCCTGATTTTCACTTGTTACAGCAACAGTTTCCGTTGTACTGTCGTTATATGTTATTGTAAACTCCGCGCCTGTAAGGTCGGGGGCAAAATACTCATAACACACCTTACTATCAGGCACTTTAGTCAGCTCAATTGAGATCACAGTATCTTCCTTGACCGTCACCTCATATGTAGCCTCAACGTTCATATACGAAAATACTACCGTGTTCTGACCGACAAACGTTTCGCCGTTTCTGACAAATATCTCTAAAAAATTATAATCTAAATCTCCGTTTTCAAAAGCGTCGTCACCGTACATTACCGAGGTTCCGTTCGTATAATTAACAGTAAATTCTATTCCCCTAATATCTAGCGGAATAAGGTAATAGCTGTCTTCGTCAAAATATCCGCAGGTAGTATCCCCGTAAAAATACTCTCTTTCGGGCGCTTTATTGATAACAATACTGCTAATCGGAGTTTGCTGAATATTTAATTTAAATGAGTTCGTTGCTCCGCCGCAGGAAATCTCGGTGTATTGATAATTATTATCATAATATACCGGGTAAATATCAAGCATAAATTCGCCGATATCGTCGCCCCAATCAGACCAGTAGTACTCACATCCGTTTTCGTCGGTTATTTTAAGCTCAAGTCCTCTATAGTCGAACCAAGATTCGAATTCATAATAATCAAGCTTGTCCGGCAGAGATAAAATTTCGATAGAGGTAACCTGAGTCGGTCTTGTGACCGTAAAGGTATATTCTCCTATAATATCACCTTTGAATCCCGCATACAAATAGTATGTCTCGCCCGCATCAAGTCTGTAAGAGAAGGAACCTTGAAAACGATTGGAATAACTCTCGTACTGATCCGAGATTTCAAATTCGGCAATATCTGTTTCGGTTGAAAAAGAATAGACGGCTGTTTCTTGGGGGGTGAATTTGAAAAAGCTTTTATTGTAAGGCGAGGCAATATTAACGGTATTTTCCGCACCCAACACTATCTCATTAGGCTCTGAAACGGTAAAGGTTATGCTGTCGCTCAAACCGTTTTCGGTTGTTGCCGACAGCGTCACGGTACCCCCGGAAACAAAATCGATTTGACATTGTGTTTCGTCGCCCCATTGAATAATTGCAACAGAATTATCGCTTACGCTCCAATTGACATACTCAGACATTGCGTTTAAAGGATAATACGAAAATCTAACAACGGTGTTTGTACCGATATAAACCTCGGTGCTGTCGGCAGAAAGCTCAATCCTTTCAGCCGATGCCGCTATGTCAATCTTAACCGAATAAGAGCAACTGTCGCTCCAATAACCGTTAAGGCTACATTTTAAATAATAGGTTTCTCCCGCTTCCAAATGCGAATAAACATAAAAATTGCTATTTCTTGATTGCCAGTCTTCAGAAATCGAATTCATTTCGCTGTCATAAATCGCACCGTGGATTCCGGAGTTATTTGAATTATTATAGGAATAGAATGCATAAAGTCCGCTTTCCTTCGGGACAAAGGAATACATTCCCGCACCCGTAAGCTCGTCATCCGAAGAAAGATTTTTTTCTTCACCGATAGTTATTGTGCCGGGCTCGGCAACCTTAACG
>JBJEOD010000083.1:0-16786 GCA_051880535.1 Acutalibacteraceae bacterium
CCCTACAGAGCTTGAGGCGATAGGCTGGAACGATGCCGAGTTTGATTACATAAATCTAGCTGAGAGTGCCGAGAACAATACAACGATATACCTTGAGAATAAGACCAATTGGCAACGTCGCATAACCAACGAAAATGCAAATAAATATATTAACTCCAACTGGGCTTATTACGGCTATCCCTTATCCCGTGCCTTTGATGTGGAAACAAATACGGTTGCAGACCTGTATAACGGTGAAAACAACAAAATATCGATAAACCTTTTGATTGATTTACAGGCAATGACCGCAATAGATCGGATTCTTATGAAGGCGGGCGGAAACGAAGAATATTGGCCAACAAAGGTTAATTTCTATTTTGGGGATGACGATGTAACGATTTTCGGCAAGGATTCAACCCCGCAGAAGGTATTTACAGAGCGTGTTGACAATGAGGAGGGAATATATCTGTACGATATGCTCCCGAAGCTTGCACGTTATGTAAGAATCGAGATTTTAGAGGCCGACCACCCCTACTACAGCGGCAGGATATTAGCCGTAATTAATACAATTCAGATAAACGGGTATGCAAACAATGAAGCTAATAAAATTGCAAGGATAACGGCCGCTTGGAGCGAGCTTGAAGAATACACAACGGCACATAAAACCACTGGTGCCAATGACGTTGAAAACTCTAAAAAAATAACGGTTAAAATGCCTTCGGTTGCAAATGAAGCGGGGGAAACAGCCAGCCTAGGCGAAAGCTGTGCTACCTATGATGTTAAGGCAAAGGAGGGCAGAACCGCCGCCGAAGAAGCTAACGATTACACGGTATTTGCAACGAGTAATAACGAAAATATTGATGCTTCTGAATTTAATCTTAAGGATTATGATGACGCATATATTTATCTTAAGATAAACCACGTTACAACCGAAGGAAGACTTGGCTTTAAGTACGGAATAGGATGGGGTGAACAGCGTTCCGACAATACCGTTGAAATAACAAAGGATATGGAGGGCACTTGGATAAAGGTTACGGCAGATCAGGTTTGCTGTACTAAAGGTCAGGGAATAGGTGATTGGCGCTCTTGGTTCAGTTCTACAGGCTCTACGCTCCGCTATTGGGCCTTCCAGGGACTTGACGGACTTGATGCTAATATAACTTTCGGCTCGGTTGTTGCTACAAATCCGGTAACTCTTCCGTCAAATACAGACAATTGGTCCTTTGCGGATTGGGTTAATGCGGCGGCAGAATTAGACCTTAACAATTATGCAAATTCCGAAAATTTAGCGAATATAATAAACGAATATTTTAATTTGCTTGATGAAGAAAATAAAATATCAAGGATAAGGTCTGCTTGGGGTAAGCTTGAAGAATACACAACTGCCTTTGAAACCATAGGCACCAACGAAGCTGTAGGCTCTAAAAAATTGGAGATAAATAAAATCTCTGTCTGTGCGGATGAGATTGATTTGAGTCGCCTTGGCAGCGGTTATGTCACATACGATATTAAGGCCAAAGAGGACAGAAGTAAGGCAGAAGAAGCCTATGATTATACAGTATTTGCTACAAAAAATACCGATAATATTGATGCTTCTGAATTTAATCTTAAGGATTATGATGACGCATATATTTACTTAAAGGTAAACAGCGTTACTACCGAAGGAAAGCTCGGCTTTAAGTACGGAATACAATGGGGCGAACAGCGTTCCGACGGTTCGGTTGCCATTGCAAAGTCAATGGAAGGCACATGGATAAAGATTAAGGCGGATTTGGTCTGCTGCACCGCCGGTCAGGGAATAGGTGATTGGCGTTCTTGGTTCAGTAAAACAGACTCTACACTCCGTTATTGGGCTTTCCAGGGACTTGACGGGCTTGAGGCTAATATTACTTTCGGCGCGGTTGTTGCTGTTAATCCCGTAGTGCTCCCGTCGGATACAGATAACTGGAGCTATGCAGATTGGCTTAATGCGGCGGCTGAATTGGATCTTTACGATTATGCAAATACCGAGGATTTAGCAAAGCTGATAAGCGGTAATGTCGGATTGCTTACGGTTTCTACAGACGATATTAATAAAGACGGAAACGTAGATATTAAAGATATTGTATCCCTTAAGAAATATCTCAGCAACTGCGGCAATACAATCAATAAATCATCTGCTGACTTTGACAACAGCGGCAAAATCAATTCTCAGGACTTGGTAATTTTAAGGAAGCTTTTACTTGGTGTAGGTCTTTAAGCTTTTTAAACAGCCGTCGTCTTAACTGTATAGAGAAAACGGCCAGAATGAAATAAACAGAGCAAGCAGCTGCGTTATTGCAACTGCTTGTTCTGTTGTATGAATGCTTGCAAATAAAATCCGAATGAATAAAAATCAGAAAAAATTGATTGAAAACAGAATATACAAAGCAAGGTTTATTTGTTATAATAAATTAAGAAAAATTATCGGGTTGTTACATATAAAGTTGGTCAATATTTCCAATATCATCATTTCTCTTCTAATTAGCGGTGTGTTTTATCCAAAAAGAATGAATTTTACGGTATTTGATTTTTTTGAATGGAGGAAAAATAATGCGCGGTATTCTATATAAGGCTTTTTCGGTCTTTTTGATTTTATCACTTTTAGCAGCTGTTCCGTGTGCGGCACAAAAGAATGACATAACAGCCGATAGTGATACTGCCGACCTTTCTGATGAATCTTATTTTTATGGTTATGAAAAAATAAGTGACACAAAGATTCTTGAAAATGATATAGAGCTTTTGGCCAAAGATGCTGTCACTGACGGGGGTGAGCTTAAAACGGTATACGAAAAAGCCGCCATTGTTTTGGATAGTACTAATGAATGGTGCGAATGGTGCTTTTCCGTATCCGAACCTGTCAGCTTTAATATTTCAATGGAATATCTTCCCGATTTGAATTCAACAAGCAGTATTTCTGTTTCAATCAGCATTGACGGGAGGTCTCCGTTTTCCGAAGCGGGTAATTTGACCTTATCCCGAAAATGGCAAAGTGTTTTGAATGAGGGTGATGAGCCCTTTGAAAGGGACTCGAAAGGAAATGAAGTGCGTCCCGAACAGGTGCAGGTTGCCGATTGGCTGATTGCTACATTTGAAAATTCTCAGGGACTGTATGATGAACCGTATCTTTTTAGTGTTTCAGGCGGCACGCATAAGATAAGGATAACTGTAGCAGAGACCTCTGTATCGCTCTCAAAAATAACACTCGGCGTCAGCAGGGCACCCTCGTATGATGAGTATATTGAAGCTTGCGGAGGACAAACAGCTTCCGGAGATGAAATTACATATTTACAGGCCGAGCTTGCCGAATCCACCACAAGTGCATCCTTGTATCCTACCTATGATAAGCTTAATGCGGCAACTGTTCCGAGTGACCCGTGCCATACAAGGCTTAATACCATAGGCGGTTCAAACTGGGCTGATCAAGGCGATAGCATAAGCTGGAAGGTAAATATTAAAGAAGCAGGTTTATATAAGATTGCTTTCAGAGCAAGACAAAATGTTAATTCCGGTTTGATTTCATACCGAAAAATATTAATCAACGGTGAGCTTCCTTTTGAAGAAGCTTCGGCAATTCCTTTTTCATACAGCCAGAACTGGAAAATGTTTACGCTGGGAAACGGAGAACGCGAGTATTATTTATATCTTAAACCGGGCGACACACTTACGATGGTTTCAACAACAGGAGAAACAGCCAAAGTTTTAAGAAATATTCAGTCCTCTATCAGCGATTTGAATGCAATCTACCGAAGTGTGTTGGCTATAACCTCCGCTAATCCTGATCCGTATCAGGATTATAAACTTGAAGAAAAAATTGAAGGAATTGATACATCGCTTAAAGAAATTCATAACAGACTTTCCGAAACCTATGAGGAGCTGTGTGAAATTATAGGCAGTGACGGCTCATTGGCGTCTTCAATAAAGGTATCATATGACAGCGTTGAACGTTTTGCAAAAGCTCCTTATAAAATTTCGGAAGAGCTGAGCTCATTTAAAGGAATTTTGGAATCACTCGGTTCTATAGTTATTTCACTCAGCGAACAGCCCTTAGAACTTGATTATATCGCTTTCTTAGCGGAGGATGCCAGGGTTCCGAATGCAAATGCCGACTTTGCTTCAAGCTTTATGTTTACTTTAAAGCAGTTTTTATATTCGTTCACCGATGATTATAAGCAAATATCAAGCAATTTGGGTTACAGCAAGGAAATATCGGTGTGGGTTTCAACCGGACGCGATCAAGCACAAATGATTTCGCAGTTAATTGATTCTGATTTTACTGAAAAGTATAATATCGGAGTATCGCTTAATATGGTTGATACCGGCTCAACTTTAATCAGAGCCGCACTGGCAGGCAAGGGGCCTGATATTGCTTTGATGATAGCCCAAAAAACTCCCGTGGAGCTTGCGGCGCGCGGTGCGCTGATAGAATTATCCGATTACATAACAGATGATATATTTAACAGTTTCCATAAATCTTCCTGGACACCCTTTTATTATGACGGAGGTATATATGCATTACCCGAAACTCAGAATTTTAATGTGCTGTTCTACCGTACCGATGTTTTCAGTCAGCTGGGTATATCGGTTCCTGATACCTGGGAAGATTTTTATGACACAATGGCAAAAATACAAAGCAACAATCTTGCCGTCGGTATGTTGGAAATCAACTCGGCAAGTATGGGAATTTCCGCAAGTATAAATATTTTTAATGCACTACTTACACAGCGCGGAGGAATGTATTATACCGATGATCTTTCACGCACACAGTTCGATACAGAGATTGCATATGAGGCATTTACACAGTGGTGCCGGTTTTACACCGATTACAGTCTTGACAGGCAGTATGATTTTTACAGCCGTTTCAGAACAGGTGAGATGCCGTTAGCCTTTGGCTCACTTTCGTCATACGGTCAGATTATTGAGGCGGCACCTGAAATCAGAGGACTATGGACTATTGCCGAAATACCGGGAATGCCTGACGGTGAAGGAAAAATCAACAGGAGCCAAAACTCAGATCTGACAGGCTGTATTATGCTGAAAGCGGCTCAGGAGCACGACGTTGTTGATGAAGGCATACAGTTCTTAAAATGGTGGGTAAGCGCTGAAACCCAGCAATCCTATGCAAGAGATCTTGAGGTTGCAATGGGAGTAGCAGGCCGTTATTATTCCGCCAACACAGAAGCTTTTTCTAAAATTGATTGGACCTCTGGGGAATATAAGGTTGTAAGCAATCAGATGGAGTCACTTATCAACCAACCCACGGTAGTCGGTGATTATGCTGTCACACGAAGCCTTACGAGTGCACTTCGAGATGTGATCAGCGGAAGCAATCGCCCGAGACGCTCGCTTTTGCTTTACAATTCGGACATTAACGAGGAAATCGCAAGAAAGAGAAAGGAATTTTGTATAGATGAGTAGTGATACTGTAAAACGCAGAAAAATGCATAATTCAGGGCAACAAGCGTTTAAATTGATGATAATTCCTTTTTTGATTTTTTTCTTTTTATTTACCGTTGCTCCGATTATCGTTTCGATTTTTTTCAGCTTTACCGACTTTAACCTTGTTTCCATAAATAATTTCGTTGGCTTTGATAATTACATCAGAATGTTGTTATCGGATAAAATTTTTCTTATAGCATTGCGTAACACGTTAATTCTTGCTGTTATTACAGGACCGTTCGGCTTTATTCTGAGCTTTGTACTGGCATGGCTTATCAATGAAATTCCTCTAAAGCTCCGTCCTTTGGTTACATTTTTTGTTTACGCCCCCTCACTTTCTGCTAATGTTTTTGTTATCTGGCAGTACCTGTTCTCTTCGGACAGCTATGGATTAATTAACAGCATAGCAATGCGCCTGGGATTTATCACTTCACCTATTTCCTGGCTTACGGATTCGTCATATAACCTGACGGTTGTTATTATAGTATCCGTCTGGATGTCCTTCAGTTCAGGCTTTCTTTCATTCAGAGCCGGCTTTCAGTCACTTGACAGAGCCTACTTTGAGGCTGCGGCGATTGACGGACTTCGCAACCGTTGGCAAGAGCTTTATTATGTATCACTTCCGCAGATGGGTCCGCAGCTTATGTACGGTGCGGTTATGTCAATTTCAAGCGCTTTTGCAGTCGGAAGTGTCAGTGAAGCGCTGACCGGTTTTCCGAGCAGTAATTATTCCACCCATACATGGCTTTTGCACATTAATGATTATGCGCTTAATCGTTATGAAATGGGATATGCTTCGGCATTGGCTGTTGTTTTGTTTATTGTAATGGTATTGTCATGGTTGTTGATTAGTAAAATATTAAGCAAATTTAATGATTGACAGCTTTTTACTATTGTGAAGAGGAGCAAAAATTCATGGCAAAATATAAAAGGGTTGTACTTTCGCGTTCGCGCGGCGGAACGGTTGCTATATTTATATTTTTGATATTAGTCAGCATTTTTATGATGTTTCCGTTGTATTATTCGGTTATCCAGTCACTTAAGCCGATAGACGAAATATTCATTTATCCCCCAAGATTTACTGTGCATCGCCCCACCTTGGAAAACTTCAAGCAGGTGTATAATCTTTCGGGGAATTTATCCGTACCCTTTACAAGGTATTTGTTTAACAGCTTGTTTGTAACAATTGTCGGTACTTTGCTTTATTTGGTTTTAGCCTCCCTTGCGGGTTATTCCTTGGCAAAGGGTAAGTATAAGGGAGTAGGCGTGTTATACACCTTTATTGTTTTAGCGTTACTTTTCCGCCCTGAGGTAACAGCTATTCCTGTTTACTATATTGTTTCTAAGTTAGGCATTATAGATACGTATTGGGCATTGTTAATTACTCCGCTCGGCGGCACTATGGGCGTCTTTTTGATACGCCAATTTGTTATTTCTTCAATACCTGACGCAACCTTAGAGGCGGCAAGAATAGATGGAGCAGGAGAGCTGAGAATATTCAGAACCATCGTGCTCCCGGGAATAAAGCCCGCTATTATGACGGTAATGATCTTCACTTTCCAATCTCTTTGGAACAGCTCCGGCGGCAAACAGTATATCTTCAGCGAAAGCTTAAAGGAACTGCCGACCGTTCTGTCGACTATTGTTGCAGGCGGAATTGCGCGTCAGGGAGCAGGAGCGGCAGTAAGTGTTATTATGATGATTCCCCCGATAGCAGTATTTTTATGGTCTCAGCGTTCTGTAATGGAAACTATGACACATTCGGGTCTGAAATGAGGTCGAATATGAAAAGGAATAAGATTATCATTTCGTTGATTTTAATAATTTTAGTATTATCCGCATCGGTGAGCGTTTCGGCTAAGGAGGTTGAATATGCTCCATATTACGGTTATGAATACAACGGCGAGGGCGAATCGGTTCTTGCTCCCGTCACTTATAATTACAGTACACAGTATTTGTATAGCGATATAGGAACCGATACACCCTTAAGCGAACCGTCGGATATGTGCTTCATAGATGACCGCCTATATGTTCTTGATGCCGGAAACAGCCGTATACTGATGCTTTCTGCTGATATGAAGCTCATAAAAATTGTTGCAGATATTAAAGACGGCAACGGTAACAGCTATGATTTTACCGGCGCACAGGGATTAACGGTCGATTCAGAGGGTGATATTTATATCGCGGATACACAAAATGAGCGCATATTATGCGTTGATTCCAATAACAGACTTAAGCTTTTGATTACAAAGCCAGACACTACTATTGTCGGATATGATTTTTCCTTTGATGTAATTAAAGTATTGGTGGATAAGCAGGGCAATTTGCTTGCCTCTGCGCAAAGCGTTAATAACGGTGCCTTTGTATTTGATTGTAACGGAGACTTTAAGTCCTTTTACGGAAGAAATACAGTAAAGCGAACAGTAGATGTTGTTTTGAATTTTATACGCAAGCGTTTTATGACACGTGAGCAAATTCAGAAGCTTCAGAATTATTCCCCCGCCACTATATCAAATTTCGACATAGATGCAGACGGTTTTATTTATACCGTTGAAAAGACCGGAAACGGAATTGATGAGCCCTCTGTACGAAAGCTGAATTTTAAAGGAAGCGACGTCATTAAATCTGAGGGAATTATTGATTCCTTCGGAGATTTAGAGACAGACAGAGGTGAGCTTTCAAGCAATAATTATACCTCATTTGCTGATATTGATATAGATGATATAGGGTTTATGCACATCCTTGACGAGGGACGCGGAAAGATTTTTGAATATACCGCAAACGGCCAATTGGTAGGTGTTTTCGGCGGCTTCGGAGATCAAAAGGGTATGTTTAAAAAACCGGTAGCGGTTGAAACCTATGGCAAAAAAGTTTTTGTACTCGATTCCGTTATGGGCGGTATTATAGAATTTACACCCACGGATTATTTAAAGGCACTTCACGAAGCATTTTTGGAGCTGGATTCAAGCGATCCTGAAAAATCAATCCTTCTTTGGCAAAAGGCTTTAGAACGAAATACAAACAGCGAATATCCCTATTACGGGTTGGCAACGGCATATGAAAAGCTCGGAAACTACGGGGAAGCGATGAAGAACTTTAAGCTCGCATCTGCAAAGGAGGAATATTCAGAGGCTTTTCGTGAGTACCGAAAGCAGGTTGCATCGGAGCATCTTGTCTTAATAATCTTAGCGGCTGTCGGTATAATCGCCGCAATAATCCTATTGATAAAAGTGGCCAAGAAATATATTTTTGTTTCGTCAGAGGGTGCTTATTCGGCATTGGAAAACAAATATGCAATACCCTTGTATGTTCAGCTACATCCCGCTGACGGTTTTTCCCAGTTCAAATATCGCAAAAATTTACCGTCGGTTTCCGTTTCGGTAGGTATTGTTGTCGCTTTTTTCCTTGTAAATATTCTTGAGTTTTTTTCAACGGGTTATATATTCAATCAGAATGATCCGCAGGACTATACAATTTTCTCTACCTTGATAGGTTCGGTTATATTGTATTTGTTGTTTGTAGTCGGGAATTGGGCTGTATGTTCTATGCTTGACGGAAACGGCAAAATGAAAGAAATAGCGGCAGTTACAGCATATTCTTTAATTCCTTTCATAATCAGTAAGCTAATAAATATAGCATTATCTCACTTTTTAATATTGGACGAAGCAATGATTTTAACGATTGTAAGTGCGGTTGGTATTGTATGGAGTGGCTTGGTGCTTTTGATTGGATTGAGTCAGATTCATCAGTATTATATCGGAAAAACCGTTTTAACAGTACTTATTACAATATGTGCAATGGTTGTAATTGCAGTTTTGGTATTTTTGTTCTTTTCAATGATACAGCAGGTTATTTTCTTTGCAAACTCATTATATGACGAAATTAAATTGAGATAACAGGAAAGAAGGTGAATGACTTTTGCGACTCGGTATTAAAAATCTTTTTAAGGGGCTTTGCCTGTTTTTGTGCCTTGCTGTTTGCATATCCGCGACCTGCGTTTTTGCGGACGGTGAGACCGACGAGGCGGTTGCTTCGGAATCGACAGACACAGGCGATAATATATCATCATCGGAATATACCAAGGTTGCCGAAAACAGTAATATTGTAATGTATGCCGATATGAACAACGGTTACTTTAAAATCAGCAATAAAATATCAGGCGATGTTTGGTCTTGTCCTGCGGAAAGCTTAGAAAATGATTCTATTACAATCAATAAAGAAAAGCTTACTTATCAATCGCAATTGGTTATTGATTATATAGATGAAAATGCTTTTGTGGGCAACGGAATATTTTATACGGCAAAAAGTCAGATAGCCTGTGTCAAAAAAGGAAATATTAAGGTTTCGGCAATTGACAAAGGAATCAGGGTTGACTATAATTTTGCCGATTTGGGAATAGAGATTCCAATTGAGTATACAATAGAAGATAATTCCCTTAAGGCAAGCGCCCTCACAAAGGAAATCAAGGAAAGCGGTGAGTTCTCTCTTATCAGATTGAATATACTCCCTTCCTTTGCTTCGGGCAGTTCGGAGGATACGGGTTATCTCTTTATACCAGACGGATGCGGGGCATTGGTGGAATTCAATAACCAATCGCTCGACAACACATATTCAGCTGATATATACGGTGCCGACCCAAGCATTGTTACCAGAACCGAACAAAACAGAACCGAGCAAATTTCATTACCTGTTTTCGGACTTTCGATGAATAAAAAAGGCATTGCCGCAATTATAACAAAGGGCGATTCGATGGCAGGCATTTCTGCCGTGGTAGGCAATGAATCCTGCGGAATCAATCTCGTTTACAGCTATCTTAATTACAGGTCAACCGGCAGTGATGCTATGATTTCGCAAAGCTCTGCGAAAAACAACATTTATAAGGCTTCAGAGCAAAAATATTCTCTTGATACATATGATGTTGTTTATACATTGCTTTCTGGCGATAATGTTTCGTATGTCGATATTGCCCGTACATATCGTGATTATTTAATAAATGAAAAAGGGCTAACGAAAAAAGAGGGCGGAAGCCTAATCAATTTAGATGTTTACGGAGCGCTTGAAACCCAGGGAAATTTCCTCGGTTTTAAATACAAAAAGCTTCATTCCCTTACTTCATATGCTCAGACAGCGGAAATCGTTAAGGAGCTTAAGGAAACAGGAATTTCCGATCTTGCCGTAAGGTATCAGGGTTGGCAAAATGACGGAATATTTAATTTAAAACAGCTTAAAAAAAGTAAAATTCTTAAGGTGTTGGGCGGTAAGGACGATTTCCGTGATATGCAGGAATATTTATCTGAAGAGGATATTCCAGCTTGGTTTGAAGCGGATTTAATGGTTTCGCGTCGCGGCTCAGGCAGTCAAATAGCTTCGACTGTTTATAATAAACCCGCGTATCAGTATCAGTATTTAAAATCTGTTTATGTTTCTAAGTTAACTGTAGATGCGTGGCTGAATTTAAGCCTGAAAGCCGTAAATAAGAATGCGAAAACATATTTAAAATCGCTGGATAAAACGATAAATAGCCTTTCGCTGTCAACCCTTACGGATTTGGTTTATTCGGATTTTAAATCAAAGGGCGGTTCGACCCGCGAGGATCTGGTTAATTCAGTAGTTAATATTCTGGAAGATGTTCAAAATTCGGGTTATAAGATTATGGGTGACGAAGCAAACGCATATGCTCTTCCGTATGTTGACTCAATAAATAATTCTCCGACATTGACAAGCGGATATAATATGTTCGACAAAGAGGTTCCGTTTTATCAGATTGTTCTTCACGGATATATACCTATGGCAGGTAAGGCGGAGCAGACCGAGATTACCGAGGATACAGAATTTTTAAAGGCTGTCGAATCGGGTATGGGAGTTTTGTTTAACTGTGTTTATGAGGGAGATACGAATTTCAGAGGTCTTAGGGAAGAGGATTTATTCAGCTCTTCATATACGCTTTGGAAGGAACGTGCATTAGCACAGTACAGCAGTTATAATGCCCTTTATCAGCAGATTAAAAAGGCTGTAATTATTGCTCATGAGGAGCTTAAAACCAATGTAGTAAAGACCTCATACGATAACGGTATTCAGGTAATAGTAAATTACAGCTACGAGCCTGTGGAAATCGGCGGTATTAAAATTGAGGCAAGGTCATTCGCACAAATAGGTGGTGAAAGAGGATGAAAATCAAAAGAAAGCTTTCTGTTGAGGACGCTCACAATTTAAAAGGCTTATGGTTTGTATTACCCTTTATTATCGGCGTTATATTTTTCTACGTTAAGCCTATTGCACAATCAATATCCTTTTCATTCAATGAGGTTGTCACCACTCTTTCCGGCTTTGAGCAGAAATTTATCGGTTTAGATAATTACAATTACATATTTAAACAGCACGAATCCTTTACCACGCGGATTGTTACCGATTTTTTAAATATGTTGTGGAAAACACCGATGATTGTTGTTTTATCCTTGTTTTTTGCTCTGTTGTTAAACAGAGAATTTCCCGGCAGAACCTTTGTAAGGGCGGTTTTCTTCCTTCCCGTTATTTTTTCTAACGGTGTTATTTTGGAATATATACAGTCGGATTTGGTTGTATCAAGCACATTGTCATCAACCTCCTTGTTAAACAGCGGTCCCGTTACAAATCAGACTATGGGATTACAGCAAATGCTCTTACAATCGGGAATTAACGAGGAAATAGTTGCTTTTGTCACCGATATAACAAACAATTTCTTCTCACTTATTTGGAATTCCGGAATACAAACATTGATTTTCCTTTCGGGCCTGCAAAGCGTATCAGGAAGTCTTTATGAAGCGGCCTCGGTCGAGGGGGCTTCCTGGTGGGAAAGCTTTTGTAAGATAACGATTCCTATGATGGCTCCTATGATTCTTTTAAACACGGTTTATACTATAGTAGACAGTTATTTCTCCGCCGGAAACGGTGTTATGAATATGATTATTGAGTGTATAAGGGGCCTGCAATACGGTCGGGCATCTGCTATGGCTTGGGTTTATTTCGTCTTTATCGGAGTCATACTTGGAATAGTTGCTTTAATTTTTAAAATCCTTTCGCGCTCTGCGTCTAAGAATTAAAGGGTGAGTATTTTGATAAAACTGTTTGACAAGCGATATGCGCTCGCAAATAAGAGAAGGGTAAAGGATAGTTTTTCTTCTTTATTAAGACTTCTCTTTATTATCGGTGTATGTTATATGCTTATTTTCCCGATATTTTATATGTGTATAACGGCATTTCAAAGTGCGGAATCCGCTTTTGACCCTACGGTTATATATATACCGAAGGAATGGACTTTAGATAACCTTAAGGTCTCCATCGACTTAATGCAATATTGGAAATCGTTTTTGCTTACATTGGTTATTACCGTCGGAAGTACATTAGCGGCTTTAATATCCTGTTCACTTACAGGATACGGGCTTGCAAGGTTTAAATTTCCCGGAAGATCCCTTGTGTTTGGGGTTGTAATATTAACCATTATAATCCCGCCGCAGGTAATGTTTTCTTCAAACTATCTGATGTACAGATTCTTTGATTTCGGAGGTTTAACCTCTCTGTTTGGAGTTTCCTTTAATATTCTTGAGACTCCCTGGGTATTTATTCTTCCCGCTGTTTTTGCTACGGGTCTTCGTAACGGAATATTTATATTTGTTTTCTATTCCTTCTTTAAAGGCTTGCCTTATGAAATGGAGGAGGCCGCAAAGATTGACGGTTGCGGTGTTTTAAGAACTTATATACAGGTTATGGCACCTATGGCTGTACCGGCCTTTGCAACTGTAATGTTATTTTCAATAGTATGGCATTGGACAGATTACAGCAGCTCTGCTACGTACTTTACTCAGGATGTAAGACCCCTTGTGCCTATGCTTACCAATTTGGAAAGAGCACTTGAGTTAATCGGACTTACTCAGGTTGACGGTGAAGCCTTTAATATACGTTCCTATATTCAAGCGGGCTGCTTCCTTATAATTTCGCCGTTGCTTATTCTTTATTGCTTTACTCAAAAATTCTTTACCGAAAGCATAGAAAGAACCGGACTTGTAGGATAATTTCTTTTGTGTTTGGTATATGATTTTTGTTGTAGATAGTTTTCTTATTGCATTCAACACAAGCTATAAATTACAGGAAGGATGATGAAAATGAAAAAAATCAGCAAGCGTTTAACAATTCCCTTGATTTCCGTTACGTTATGCATTGCAATAGCTCTGGGCGCATATGCCGCTACTGAGATATATGCACGAACTGCCACGGAAAGTCGTACCGTTACGGTTAATACGGGAAATGTAATTCAGGATGATTTTGAAGGAATCGGCGACAATTTGTGGTCAGGCGCCTATTCTGACGGGATGAACGATGCGTATCAAAAGGTTAATGATTCACGTACAAATCGTGTTCAGCCGGCTTTTATACGGCTGATATTTCTACCGGAATGGCTTGTCTATCTTGATGAAGAGCCTGCGGTTCAGCAAGCACGCTATGAAGCAAAGGATTACAACTGGGATAGCTTAGAAGCACAGAATTTCTTGATTCTTGTAAAAATGTTTGCAGAGGCAGGCACAGTAGTACAGCTTAATATGGGCGGCCGAGTAGACGTTGAACACGGTATGGCTTCTTGGTTCTCGATTGCGGGTACTGCATTATCGGAGGGAGGAACCCGCGGTGCTCCGAGAAATCTTGAAGCATTTGCAGAAGCAACAACGGAGGTCTCCCTTAAGGTATTGGAGATAATGGACCAATACGGTGTTTCCGGCCGAAATAAGGATATTATGTATTTATCGTTTTATAATGAAGTAAACGGTCAGGAATACGAAGCCTATGCAAATAAGATGGAATACTGGAGCAAAATGATTGAGCTGTGCCATTATTCATTGAAAAAGGCATCAATCAGGGATAAGATCGAAATATACGGTGTTGAATGCGGAGGAGATATTGACGATCCCGGAACTGTTAATTTCATTGAATATGTAAAGGAAAATCTGGTTGACGAAAACGGCAAGCCAATGTATGAAAGACTTTCAACACACAGTTATCCCGTAACCAATTCGGCAGAAACAATGTTTAAAAGATACAAGGCTTTGACCGATGCGTATCCGGACATTTACCTTACGGAGTTCTCAGCAGGTACACATCCATATGATAATATGGGCGGTGACGGTCATTATCATAATTTCGGACATAGCGAGGTTGCACAAATAATTTTAGGCGCCAATGCCGGCTTTGCAGGTATGGCCTCCTGGCGTTATTACGGTGTAAGATATCCTGCATCCTTCGCCGCAAGTAGCGAAACGGCTTATTTGAACGGTGTAATGTGGAAGCTTCCTTCTACGGGTATGGAGCAGGTTTCCTTGAATTTCGCAACAAAATCACTTGCAATGCGTTATATTCCCAAGCACAGCATGGTTGTCGAAACAGTTGTCGGAAGTGATGATTTGATGGCGGCAACATTTATTAAGGACGATCAGGTGAGCATTTTCGTTGAAAGCGATATTGCTTCTGTTTCAAGAGAGCTTACAATTAATGTGGGCAATGAATATAACGGCAAAACCTTTGAGCGTCATTTACTTTTGTATCCCGAACCCGATTCACAGGGAATTGTAGGAACTAAATACAACCGCGATCCCTATTCTTATACCGATGAATACGGAAATATAACTGCGGGTGAGAATGCACTTATAACCCCGACAGATAAATATGTTAAATGCGAAAACGGGAAAATTGTGGATACTATCCCCGCTAAGCAGGCTTTGGTGGTTTACACAACGGTACCCGAGGTTAAGCAGGTTGTGCTTGAATCCACCGAGAAGAGCGTTTCTGTGGGCGGCTCAGTTACATTCAAGGTAACCGATGTTTACGGTGCCGATACCAAGAATGTTATCTGGGAGGTTTACGGTAAGTGCCCTGCTTCGGCAATAGAGAATAACGGCGGTTACGGTTGGGAAACCGAAAATTGCGGCAGCGTTGATCAAAAGGGTAAATACACCGCTACTGGTGTTTCGCCCGGCGATTGTGTTGCTTTAAAGGTTTATCCCGAATCCGATTCCGACGCATATAGCGTTGTTATTGTGAACATTGAGTCTTAAACGGATTTTCTTCGGAATAAGACCCCCCTAACTTGTGTTGAATGTTAATTAAAAAAAATTATAAAGGAGAAGAACATTATGCAATCTAAATTTTCAAAATCAACTCGAAAAATCATGGCATTGGTACTATCCTGTTTTATGATGTTGACTATGTCAACATTGGGCGGCAATCTTATTAATGTTTCAGCAGAGGAAAGCGGCGATATTGCCGCAATCAAGTCTGCTTGGGGTGAGCTTAAGAATTTCACTGTGGCTTACAAAACTGCAGGTGCAAATGAGGCAGACAATAGCAAGAAAATGAATGTTAAAATGCCCAATGTGGCTAACGAAGCGGAAGATGTTGCACGTTTCGGAAACACCTGTGCTACATACAATGTAAAAGCCAAGGACGGCAGAACGGTAGCCGAGGAGGGTAACGATTATACTGTATTTGCAACGAGTAATACCGAGAATATTGAGGCCTCTGAGTTTAATCTTAAGGATTATAATGACGCTTATGTTTATTTAAGAATAAACAGCGTTACAACCGAAGGAAAGCTCGGCTTTAAGTACGGAATCGGCTGGGGCGAAATGCGTTCCGACAACACTATTGACATTACCAAGGATATGGAAGGCTCCTGGATAAAGGTTACGGCAGATCAGGTTTGTTGCACCGCCGGTCAGGGAATAGGCGATTGGCGCTCTTGGTTCAGTTCTACAGGCTCTACGCTCCGTTATTGGGGCTTCCAAGGGCTTGACGGAGTTGAAGCAAACATAACCTTCGGCTCGGTTGTAGCTGTTAATCCCGTATCACTTCCGACGGATACAGATGGCTGGAGCTATGTAGATTGGCTTAATGCGGCGGCAGAATTAGACTTTAACAAATACGCAGACTCTGAGGCATTAGCACAAATAGTCAACGATAATTTTGATCTACTTAACGAAGTAAATAAAATCGCAAAGGTAAAGGCTGCTTGGGCCGAGCTTGAGCAATATACTACAGCCTACGGTATCGCAGGTGCTAATGAGGCAGATAATACTAAGAATCTGACCGTGAGATTACCTGTAGAAGGAGCCGATGAGGGAGATATGCCCTATATCGGAAACAGCTATGCAACATATGACGTCAAAGCAAGCGCATGCAGAACAACAGCTGTAGAGGCTAATGATTATACAGTATTTGCAAGCGGCAATGCCGATAATCTTGATGCATCTGAGTTTAATCTTAAGGATTATAATGACGCATATATTTACTTAAAGGTAAACAGCGTTACTACCGAAGGAAAGCTCGG
>JBJEOD010000084.1:0-16717 GCA_051880535.1 Acutalibacteraceae bacterium
TAACCGCAGCTTATGAGCAGTTCGGAAAGGAGGTGGCAGAGCTTGGCGAGAAGCAGAGAAACAAAAATCGAGCTGACCGCATACGATGACCTGTTTGAAACAGACCAGAGCCGTGAGGAAGCAAAGTTAAGCAAGATACGGGATATTCCAATTTCCCAGATTGACGAGTTTCCCGACCACCCGTTCAAGGTTTTAATGGACGAGGACATGGAACAGCTTGTCGATAGCATCAAACGAAGCGGCGTAATGACACCTGCTACCGTCCGTCTGAAAGAGGACGG
The DNA here is from genome assembly GCA_051880535.1 of Acutalibacteraceae bacterium. GTDB lineage: Bacteria > Bacillota > Clostridia > Oscillospirales > Acutalibacteraceae > UBA737. The sequence goes on from JBJEOD010000084.1 coordinate 282, forward strand.
GAGGTATGAGCTTATCAGCGGTCACAGGCGGAAAAAGGCTTGCGAGCTTGCGGGGCTTGAAACGCTGAAATGCGAGGTCAAGGAGCTGACCCGTGACGAAGCGATTATTGTCATGGTGGAAAGCAATCTCCAAAGAACTACCATTTTACCAAGCGAGAAAGCCTTTGCCTATAAGATGCGGCTTGAAGCAATGAAACGACAAGCAGGCAGACCCCCGAAAGAAAATGCGTCGCCATTGGCGACTAATTTATCAAAAGGGCGTTCTGATGAAGAATTAGGAGAACTTGAGGGTCTGGATAAAAACTCGATTATCCTGCTTGAACAAATCCGCACCATAGACAAACAACGCCTGCGAGAGTATTTAGGAGCTCTTGACAGGTGTTTTCTTGATAGTGCCGACAAAGCACTTGCTATCAGCATCGGTCTTAGAAAAAAGGATTAGCCCTCTCGTTATACGGTACAAGCAATAGCTCATATATTGAAAACGAGGGAGGTGTTGACTACTGAAGCATAGAGAATTTGTTTATGTTGGCGACCCTGTTCCTGAACTGAACGAACAGGAACACGCAGCGTTCCTTATGAATATTCAAAAGTCAATACTTCTTTCTTTAGAACAAAGAAAGCTATTGACACATTCTCAGCGTGAACGCTGTTTGGTAGAGCTTGAAAAACAATACAGTCAAAGTCGAAAAAAGCAACGCCGAGCATAACGCTTGGCGTTTTTACATATCCGAATGTACGAAGTGAAAATTTGCACATTCGACACCCATATTTGTTTTTTCTATAATAAATACAGTAACCAGATTACTGGGAAAGGAGTTTTGTAATGAATAGATATGAACGCTTAAATCAAGAGCGAAAAATGGTAGATGTGAAAAAGCGTGTTGCAGCTTATTGCCGTGTATCTACGGACAATGAAGACCAAGCTAATTCATTTGAAAGTCAGCAGCGTTATTTCAGACAATATATTGAGCGTAATCCCGATTGGGAACTGTACGAGATTTTTGCCGATGAGGGCATATCTGGCACGAATACAAAGAAGCGTAAAGAATTTAACCGTATGATTGCGTGTGCCAAAAACGGCGACTTTGATTTGATTATCACTAAGGAGATTTCCCGTTTTGCGAGAAATACCCTTGATAGCATATATTATACCCGTGACCTTAAAAAGCACGGTGTCGGTGTTATCTTTATGAATGACAACATCAACACCTTAGACGGCGATGCAGAGCTTCGTCTGGCTATCATGTCCTCTATCGCACAGGAAGAAAGCCGTAAGACTTCCGAACGTGTAAAATGGGGTCAGAAACGCCAAATGGAGCAAGGTGTCGTGTTCGGCAGAAGTATGTTAGGATATGATGTTGAGGGCGGCAAAATGACTATCAACGAAGATGGAGCAAAGGTTGTACGCCTTATCTTTCACAAGTTTGTCAATGAAGGCAAAGGAACGCACGTCATCGCTCGTGAACTTCGTGAGGAAGGTATTAACCCTATGCGTGTGAAAGAATGGAGTAACACGGTTATCCTACGAGTAATCCGCAATGAGAAATACTGCGGTGACTTAGTACAAAAAAAGACTTATACTCCAGATTTCTTGTCACACGAAAAGAAATACAACCGAGGACAAGAGGAATTTGTTATCATCAAAGACCACCACGAGCCGATTATATCCCGTGAGTTGTTTGATGAAGCAAACCGCATTTTAGATGCCAAGTCACTCTCACAGGAGGGAAAGGCAAAGCATAGCAACCGTTATCCGTTTTCTGGTAAAATTAAGTGCGGTTGTTGCGGTTCAAGCTATGTAGCAAGGTATAAAACCCGAAAAGACGGTAGTCGCTATAAAGCGTGGCGTTGTAATGAAGCCGCAAAGCACGGCAGTCCTCATATTGACAAGGCAGGAAATCAAGTCGGTTGCACAGGGCTTAGTATTCGTAATGAAGATGCTACACATATTATGTATCTCGTTACTAAAAGCCTTAAGTATAACAGAGAGAAAATTACAAACAATCTGATTTCTATAATCAAGTCCATTATTGCAATGGATACAGCAGGCACAGATGTCGAAAAGCTGAAAGTCCAGATTAAGACAATCGAGGATAAGCGTACAAAGCTGATTGATATTTATATGTCTGGGGATATAACCAAAGAGGAATTTACTGCGGCACGGTCTAAATGTGATGCTGAAATTGCAGAGCTACAATCAGTCATAGACAGCATTGATAAACAGCAGACTATGATAAAACAGCAACAGGAACTCGTACAAGAAATTAGCTATGCTATCAATGAAATTGTTGGCGGTGTTGAGTACGAAGATGAGTTTTATAAGCAGCTCTTAGATAAAATGGTCGTTATCGACAAGGATAACATTGATGTATATTTGAATTTACTTCCTATTAAATGGAGCTACACCGTTGCAAAAGCATCAAAAAAAGCGGCAGCCTCTGAATGGAACATTTCAGAGGCTTCTCTACCTATATCCGTCAGCATTCCCTTTACCTCGTTATACGGCTGGCTGTAACGCTGGGTAAGGTAACGCATTGAAGCGCCAAGCTCGCCATCGGGACCGCCGTATTGTGTGATAATTATCTGCGCGTATTTCGGATTGGGATTTTTAATCTTCACGGGATATTGAAGCTTTTTTTCATATTGCCACATAATTTAACCCTCCATAAAATCGGCATCCCACGGCCACGGGCTGTCGAGCCACTGCCAGCTATCGGACATCGGGACGTCCTTAACCGTTACTATATATTTACCGAACCTTTCCTCATACTCTTTGACAAGCTTTTCCCGCTTTTCCCTGTACTCCTGCATTAATTCCATAGCGCGGCGGTTGGTCGGGTGGGAATCGAGAAAGAGTACCAGCTCGTGTAACGCGAAATCAAGCTCGTATATCTGCCTTTTAAGCTTAGCCTTATCGTTCATTTCTCATACCTCCTAAAAAAGGTTTATTGAGATTAGGAAACAAAGTCCCTGCTGTGTACGCCTCTTCCACAGGATAAACGCTGTCAAGCGGCTGCACATTTATAAACACCATTGTAAGCGGATCCGCGCACTCCCCGCTTTTTTCCGTCTGCATGCGAGCAGGTTTTTCCCTTATCGGCTCACTGCTTGCGGTGTCCGACATTCTGTAAAATTCGGACATATCAAACATTCTTCTGTCCATAAAATTAGCTCTCCCTTCAAAGCCTGTCTGTTTAGGGCTCTGTCTTAAGAACCGCCGAGCGCGGGTATTACTTTGCACGGCGTTGTCCAATAATATTTTATTTGTAACGATAGAAAATGTTACCGCTTGTGATAAATTAATTTTTTGTTAAGATTTTAAATAAAAGCAAAATTATTTGTTAAAATATAAACTTGGTTATTGTAATTACTTGATATTAAATATATAATAGGGTTAATTGGGCAAGTTTGTTATTTTTATCACAATGTATTTTTGGGGTAAACAAAAATATCTTTTATGCCTTGAGGAGGTGCGTTTTTTATGTCTAATTTATTCGTTGTCGGAATGGGCGTCGGGACAGTGTTTTTAGGTCTTGTATGCATTGTACTTCTTTGTCTTGTTATGAGCGCGATTTGCAAAGCTGCCGAAAGAAAGCCTGATAAGTCTCCCGCTCCAGCTGCGGCTCCTGCCGCTTCGGCACAGCCGATAGAAAACCGTCAGGAAATAATCGCCGCTGTATCCGCCGCGCTTGCGGAGGAAATGGGAACCGACATTTCCGCCATAAGAATTCATTCCTTCAAAAAAATTTAAGAAAAAGGTGTTTTAAAATGAAAAAGTATAATGTAACTGTAAACGGTACCGCTTACGAAATCACGCTTGAGGTATTTGACGCTGCTGATGTTAAAGCCGCTCCTAAGGCTGCTGCTCCAGCACCCGCCGCTGCTACCGCTCCTGCGGCAAAGCCCGCATCAGGCGGAGAAACCGTGTCAAGTCCTATGCCCGGAACTATTTTATCCGTAAACGTCACAAACGGTGCGACCGTTAAGAAGGGCGACGTACTTATGGTGCTTGAAGCTATGAAGATGGAAAATGAGATTATGTCTCCCTGCGACGGCACGGTTACCTCTGTCAACGTATCTAAGGGAGCCGCTGTTGAAACAGGCGCCGTTCTCTGTGTAATCGGTTAACTGTTGGGAGAATCGCATTATGGATAAAATACTTGAGTTTGCCAAAACAACAGGCTTTTATTTGTTGTTCGGCAATTTTAGAGAAAACTGGGGAAATCTTGTAATGATTCTCCTTTCCCTATTTCTTTTATGGCTTGCTATTCACAAGAAGTTCGAGCCGCTTCTGCTTATCGGTATCGCGTTCGGTATGTTGCTTACAAATCTGCCCGGTGCGGGAATGTATAACGGCGACCTTTGGACCGAGTTTATGACCGAAGGCTCGGAGCATTACCACAGCTACGGTTATATTATGTCGAACGGCGGTCTGCTCGATTACCTCTATATCGGCGTTAAGACCTGTATTTACCCCTGTCTTATATTTATAGGTATAGGTGCTATGACCGATTTCGGTCCCTTGATTTCCAATCCTAAGTCCCTGCTTTTGGGCGCCGCGGCGCAAATCGGTATTTTTGCTACCTTTGCGGGCTGTATCGCCTTCGGCTTTTCACAGCAGGCGGCAGGCTCTATCGGTATTATCGGCGGTGCGGACGGTCCGACCGCTATTTACACCGCCTCAATTTTACAGCCGAATCTGTTAGGACCCATCGCGGTCGCCGCCTACTCTTATATGGCGCTCGTTCCTGTTATCCAGCCGCCTATTATGAAGCTGTTAACAACCAAAAAGGAACGCCAGATTGTTATGAAGCCGTTAAGACAGCCTTCTAAAAGAGAAAAAATCATTTTTCCGATTGCGGTTACTGTCTTCGTGGCTCTGCTTGTTCCCTCGGCTACTCCGCTTGTCGGTTGTCTAATGCTCGGAAACCTCTGGAAGGAATCGGGCGTTGCTGAGCGTCTTTGCAAGACCGCTCAGAACGAGCTTATGAATATTGTTACAATATTCCTCGGCATTTCGGTAGGTGCTACCGCCACGGCTGAAACCTTCATAAAAATTCAGACTCTGGCGATTATCTTAATGGGCGTTGTCGCCTTCGGCGTTGCTACTGCCTGCGGCGTGCTTTTCGCAAAGCTTATGAACCTATTCTCAAAGAACAAGGTAAATCCGCTTATCGGCTCCGCGGGCGTTTCGGCTGTTCCTATGGCGGCACGCGTTTCGCAATCTGTAGGTCAGAAGGAGAACCCCTCCAACTTCCTGCTGATGCACGCAATGGGTCCGAACGTTGCGGGCGTTATCGGCTCGGCTATAGCGGCGGGCGTGCTTATCGCACTTTTAGGCTAAGGAGTGTGACTTAAATGGAAAACAAAAAATTATATATTACCGATACCATTCTGCGCGACGCTCACCAGTCACAGGCGGCGACCAGAATGAAACTGGAGGATATGCTCCCCGCCCTTGAAAAGCTTGATAAAATAGGCTACTGGAGCCTTGAGTGCTGGGGCGGCGCGACCTTCGACGCTTGTATGCGTTTTCTTAATGAGGATCCGTGGGAGAGACTTCGCACCCTCAAAAAGCATATGCCCAACACCAAGCTTCAGATGCTTCTGCGCGGTCAGAACATCTTAGGCTACAAGCATTACGCCGACGACGTTGTTGATATGTTTGTTAAAAAGTCGATTGAAAACGGCATTGACGTAATCCGTATTTTCGACGCGCTCAACGATACCCGCAATATGGAGCAGGCGATGAAGAGCTGTAAGAAGTACGGCGGCATCTGCGAAGCGGCTATGAGCTATACCGTAAGCCCCGTTCACAACGAGGACTACTTTGTTGAAATGGCGAAGAATCTCGAAAAGATGGGCGCGGACGTTATCTGCATTAAGGATATGGCGAATCTGCTTCTCCCCTACAACGCTTATTCGCTTATTAAAAAGCTTAAAGAGAATGTTTCTGTGCCGATTCATCTGCACACCCACAACACCACAGGTACGGGCGATATGACCTATCTTATGGCGGCTGAAGCCGGCGTTGATATTGTTGACTGCGCCCTTTCTCCCTTTGCGAACGGCACCGCCAACCCCTCGACCGAGGCTTTGGTTGCAACCCTTCAGGGCACACCGCGTGATACCGGTCTTGACCTTACTGCATTAAGCGAGGTTGCCGCCCACTTCCGCAAGGTTGCCGACAAGATGAAGGCAGAAGGAATACTTGACCCTAAGGTGCTTAACGTTGACACAAAAACCCTTATTTATCAGGTTCCGGGCGGTATGCTTTCCAACCTGTTGTCCCAGCTTAAGCAGGCTAACGCTGAGGATAAGTACTACGAGGTGCTTGCTGAGGTTCCGAAGGTAAGAAAGGATTTCGGTTATCCTCCGCTGGTTACCCCGACCTCACAGATAGTCGGCACTCAGGCGGTGCTTAACGTCCTCTCGGGCGAGCGCTACAAGATGGTCACCAAGGAATCAAAGGGACTTCTCCGCGGCGAATACGGAAGACTTCCCGCCCCTGTTAACGAGGAGGTTCGCAAAAAAGCTATCGGCGACGATAAGGTAATTACCTGCCGTCCCGCCGACCAGCTTGAACCTGAGCTTGCAAAATATGCCAAGGAAATGAAGGATAAGGGCATAGGCAAGTCCGAGGAGGACGTATTGAGCTACGCTCTATTCCCGCAGGTTGCCGAAAAGTTCTTCGCGGTACGCGATAAATCGCCCGAGGAGAAAAAGGCGGTTACCGATGAAAACGGCGTCCGCACCCTTATAGTTGAGGACCTTTCGGAATAAATATTATACAAATGCCTCCCAAGCCTTACGGGAGGGGGACCGCCGAATGGCGGTGGAGGGATTCAATCAAGCCTCTGCAAAGCCCGTATCCCCCTGTCAGCTACGCTGACAGCCCCCTTTAGGCAAGGGGGCCTTTGTTTTATGTAATGTAATTTACTTTAAATTTACATCACCGTACAAAGCATAAGCATTTTTTCAACCCTCTTATATATTTCCGCAGCGCTTTCGGGCGGGAGAGGGTTTTTGCCGCAACCTAATTCAACCGTAAACCCGGGGCGGTTAAACTCGGTTATAAACCAGTCCTTAAAGCCGCCGCCCACCGCTATGCCCACAGGGGTATCCAGCGCGTAGCCCGAGGTTGTCGCCATAATTTCCGCCATTTTTTTAGCCCTTGGCGGCGTGCTGTCGCCGTAGCTCCAGTAAATAACCTCTCCTTGCGAATGTAAAGCCACGGCGTGACGGATTTTTGTTTTTCTGCAAAGCTCGGTCATAGCAAGGGTTTCAGGCTCGCTTTCGGGACGGTAGCCGCCGAAACGGGTAGGACCCGGACAATAAATCCCCTCCTTCATTTCAAGCTCATGCAGCTCCTCCCAGCCCGCACAAAAATTATGGTTAATATCCACCCCTCTAAGGTTTGCGTTCCAATGCTTAAAATCACCTCTGCAAAGCTTTTTTATTGTCCCCGCAAGCTCTCCGCACGCTTTTTCGCCGCAGAGCGAAATTTCGCACCCGTCGGGATTAACGCAGGGAACAAAAATTACTCCCCTGCCCTTTAAAGCTCTGCGCGCGTTTATTCCGCCTATGTAGCCGTCGGTTTTAATCGCCTCGCAAAGACTTTCTATAAACATCAGCAGTACCACGGCGGTAATGCTTTCACTCCCGTGAAATGCGGCGGAAATAAGACTGTATTCCTCTGCCGAGCCTAATTTAAGGGCGGTAATATCACGCCCCGCACAGCTCCTGCCTATCACGCTTCGCTTTAAATAATAATACTCGTCACATAGCCTATCCATAAGCTTTTTCCGCCCGAAATAATCATATTCCGCGGCGTTTACTACTCTTTCCATTACTTTCACTCCAGATTCAATTATATAATATTATATTTAAGGAAGGTGCGTTTAATGAATTTAGAAGAAAAACAGTTATCCGCCGAATATATGTATGAAGGAAAAATTATAAAGCTTCGCCGCGACAAGGCGCTTTTGCCCAACGGCAACACCGCCGTCCGCGAGGTTGTTGAGCATAACGGCGGCGTTTGCGTCGCGGCGCTTACAGATGATGACGAGGTGCTGTTTGTAAGGCAGTTCCGCTATCCTTATATGGAGGTTATTCCCGAAATACCCGCGGGCAAGCGGGACAGCGCGGATGAAGACCCACTTGAATGCGGTAAGCGCGAATTAAAAGAGGAAACCGGCGCGACCGCCGAGAGATTTATCCCCCTCGGAAGGCTTTACCCCTCCCCCGGCTACTGCGGAGAAATTATATGGATGTACGCCGCTACGGGACTATCCTACGGCGAGCAAAGTCCTGACGAAGACGAGTTTTTAGACGTAGAAAAAATCCCGCTTGAAAAGTCGGTTCAAATGATTATGTCGGGCGAAATCACTGACGCGAAAACTCAGGCGGCGGTGCTTAAGCTAAAGGTATTAAAGGACAGCGGGAAACTTTCTTGAAGCCTGCATACTTGCTCCTTAGGTTTTTGATATGTGTAACCCGATTTGATTGCCGAGCAAAGACCTATAAGATTGATTTTTTAATATAATACTGTAAAGAGCCGCAGTCTCTTTTTCGAGACCGCGGCTCTTTACATATTAATTATGAATGATTAAAATAAAAAATATACCAACGTTTGTCGGTGAATTGATTTGAAGTGATTATTTTGTCAGAAATTTGTCTCGATGTTTAAATAAAATTATGGCGCAAATCGCAATAGCAAGTTGCGGTTTAATAATTCCCCCTCTTTTGCTAATAATAACCCTTGGGTGAAAAAAATGGTGATACTTTTTTCGGGGAGAAAATGTAGCGTCGAAAAGGAAATTATTGAGATTTTAAGCGGCTACGGAGCAAGCTATATTTCGGACAAGGCGGTAAGCTCGGCAGAGGGGCGTTTTACCGTTATAAGCGAGTACAAAAAAACCGATATTAAACTAAAAAGCGGTATCGCCGTTTTTATCGACGATACCGACCGTTTTGACAATCAGATTTTTCCCGACGGGATAACAGGGGTATGCAAGGACTCTAACCTGAAAGCGCTGAGCATTTTTAAGTCCTGTGGGACTCCTGTGATAAGCTGCGGAATGAGCGGTAAAAACACAGTCACGCTTTCAAGCCTTGGGAGCACTACCCTTCTCGCCTCGCTCCAGCGCACCGTGACCGACCTTTGCGGCAACGAGATCGACCCCGCCGAGTTTAAAATCAAGCTGACAAAAGCGTATTCGCCCTTTGCGGTAATGGCGTCCGCCGCGGTGCTTCTGCTTGTAGGCATAAAGCCCGACGTGTTTTAAAGACGCGCAACGCCCGATTCCCTCGCCGCCTTTGCAACCGCCGCCGCTACTGCGGGGGCTATTCTTTTATCAAAGGCTTTAGGTAGAATGTACTCCGCGTTAAGCTCCCCGTCGCTCACAAGCCCCGCCAATGCGTAAACCGCCGCCATCTGCATTTCCTCGTTAATATCAGAGGCTCTTACGTCAAGCGCGCCGCGGAAGATACCCGGAAAGGCTAAAACATTGTTAATCTGATTCGGGAAATCCGAACGACCTGTGCCGACAACCGCCGCACCGCCCCTTTTAGCCTCGTCGGGCATAATTTCGGGAACGGGATTCGCCATTGCAAACACCGCCGCACCCGCGTTCATTGTCGCCACCATTTCGCTCGTTACGATATTAGGAGCAGACACGCCGATAAACACGTCGGCGTTCTTCATAACGTCGGCAAGGGTACCCTTTTCGCCGTTCGGGTTGGTCTTAAGGCTAAGCTCGGTATGGGCGGGAGAAAGACCCTCCATACCCTTATAAATAGCGCCCGCCTTATCGCACATAATAAGATTTTTAAGCCCTAACTTCAAAAGCAACTCGCCTATCGCGGTTCCCGCCGCTCCCGCGCCGTTTATTACGCACTTAATATCGGCAAGCCTTTTGCCTGTTATTTTAAGGGCGTTTGTAACCGCCGCCGCAACGCATATGGCTGTGCCGTGCTGGTCATCGTGAAAGACGGGAATATCACAGCGTTCCTTTAGCTTTCTTTCGATTTCAAAACAGCGCGGCGCGGCAATATCCTCTAAGTTTATCCCGCCGAAGCTGCCCGAAATTCGGTAAACCGTATCTACAATCTCGTCTACATCATTAGAGCGCACGCAAATCGGGAAGGCGTCCACCCCCGCAAACTCCTTAAAGAGCACGCATTTACCCTCCATAACGGGCATTCCCGCCTCGGGGCCTATGTTTCCGAGCCCCAAAACCGCCGAGCCGTCGGTCACAACGGCGATTAAATTGGCGCGTCTTGTAAGCTCAAAGGACTTATTGTAATCCTTTTCTATTTCAAGGCAGGGCTGTGCGACGCCGGGGGTATAGGCAATTGACAAATCCTCCGCGTTTTTAACCGAGGTGCGGGAGACAACCTCGATTTTTCCCTGCCATTCGTAATGCTTTTTTAATGCTTCCTGTTTTAAATCCATTCTTTAACACCGTCCGAAATTTTGTATATACTACAGTATAACATATTTTTTGCCGTATTAACAGCCTTATTTGAATAAAATAAAATTTTTCGTTAAAGCTATTAAAAAGAAGGTGTGGTATGGATAGAACAAAACAGCGAAATATCATAATCACCGCGATAGTACTTACCGCCGCAACGGTGATAATTTTAATAACCGCAGGCTTTGCCGCAAGAGACCGCGAATATACGCCGTCAGGTTGGGTTTTAAAGGCGTACGGCAACAGCATAGCCCTTTATAACGGAGAAGAATTAGCGGAGGTTTACGGCGATATTGTGCTTGATAATCTGCCGCCCGAGGACGTAAAAATCTTAGAAAACGGCATAGCCTTCCCCACCCGCGAGGAAGCCGAGCGGGCAGTTGAGGATTATGACGGATAAGCAAAAAGAGGTTAAATTTCAGATATTAGAAGTTATACGCAGAATTTTCCGCTCCGACATCTAATGTCTAATGTCTATTTTCCGACGCAGAATCGGCGGAAAATTTCGTCGGTGACCTCGTTTGTCACACGCTTACCCGTAAGCTCGAAAAGGGCGGCTATTGCGTCGTCCACGCAAACGCCTACCGCGTCCATTGTAGAACCGCCTTTCAGCGCGTTTATCGCCTCGATTACGCCGTCAAGCGCCCTTATGGCGCAATCTCGCTGGCGTTCATTTAAAAGCACGGCGCTGTCAGGGTCAAGCTCGGCGGTTCCTGCCGCTTCGGCAATTACTTTACACAGCGTTTCGTAGCCGTCCCCCTTTTTCGCCGAGGTTTCCACGATTTTAAAGCCTCCGAAAACCGATTTGTCAAGTCTACAAGACAAATCGGTTTTATTTATTATTACTATAACATTTTTCCCGCGTATGCTGTCCAAAAGCGTGTAATCGTCATTATCAAGCGGTCTTGTGCAGTCGAATACCGCAAGTATAAGCCCCGCAGTTACAATACGCTGTCTTGCGCGGTCAACCCCTATGCTTTCTACCCTGTCGTCGGTATCGCGTATTCCTGCGGTATCCGCAAGGCGTAAAACAATGTCACCCACCGTGACGGTTTCCTCAATAATATCGCGGGTAGTGCCCGCCACCTCGGTCACGATAGACCGCTCCGCGCCGCTTAACATATTCATAAGGGTGGATTTACCCACATTAGGCTTGCCGACAATCGCGGTATCTATTCCCTCCCTTAAAATTCTGCCCGCGTCATAGGTCGAAAGCATTTTTTCAAGACCTTTTTCTGCATTTTCAAGCATTTTGAGAAAATTATCGTAATCCAGCCCCTCAATATCCTCGTCGGGATAGTCGGAAAAGGCGGCTATAGACGCGTCCAACGCCACCAAATCGCGCTCTGTTTCTTCAAGCTTCTCACTCACCTTACCGATATGCGCGGCGCGGGAAAGGCGAAGCTGAGCCTCGGATTTCGCTGAAATCATCCCCATAATGCTCTCCGCCCTTGTAAGGTCGGTTTTTCCGTTTAAAAAGGCGCGCTTGGTAAATTCCCCCGCCTCGGCTGAAAAAGCGCCGTTTTTAAGTATCAGCCTTAACACCTCGCGAAGCAAAATTCTGCCGCCGTGTACCGAAATTTCAACAACGTCCTCCCCCGTATAGCTTTTAGGCGCGCGGAAAACGAGGGCAACCGCGTCGTCAAGCACCCTGTTTCCGTCCTTTATTTCGCCGTATGCCGCGCGGTAGCCCGCAAAATCGGAGAGCTTTTCCCCCGAAAAGGCAAAAAACACCCTGTCGGCAACGGTAAGCGCCTCCTCCCCCGAAATTCTTATAACCCCTAAAGAGCCCTCGCCCAGCGGCGTGGCAATAGCCGCTATTGTACGGTCGGACATTAACCCACTTCCTCAATAAATCTTAATAATAGATATTTTAACACAAAACGCTCTTGCTTTCAATAGTGCAAAACGGGACCGAGCGTTTGCCCGATCCCGCGTTAAATTTACAGCCGTATTTTAATCGGATGGCCTATCACTTCATAAACTCATACATTGCACGGTAGCACATATATACGTCGGATTTAGCGGTGGTCTCAAAGGGCGCGTGCATTGAAAGGACGGGAACGCCCAAGTCAACCACGTCAACCCCCATATTTGCGATAAACATAGCAACCGTACCGCCGCCGCCTATATCCACCTTGCCAAGCTCGCCCGTCTGCCATACAATACCCGCATTATCGAGCAAAGCTCTGACCTCGGCAACATATTCAGCCGACGCGTCGGAGGTACCCGACTTTCCTCTTGCGCCTGTATATTTAGTAACTACAACCCCGTAATTTAAGAAAGAGGCGTTCTTTTGCTCCATAACGTCCTTAAAGGTCGGGTCGATACCCGCGTTGACATCGGCGGAAAGGCACTTTGAATTTCTGAGCGCCTTAGTAACGTCGCCCTCCTGCATTTTAGCGAGGTCGCCTATAACAAAACGCAAAAAGTCCGATTCAAGCCCCGTATTGCCCGAGGAGCCGATCTCCTCCTTATCGGTAAGAATGGCGAGGGCGGTTTTTTGCGGGTTTTCAACCTCCAGAACGGCGGTAAGGGCGGGATAGGCGCAAACGCGGTCGTCCTGACCGTAGGAGCCGATAAGCGAGCGGTCAAAGCCGATGTCGCAGGACTTAGCCGCGGGAACAAGCTCCAACTCCGCAGAGAGGAAGTCCTCCTCGGTAACGCCGTATTTCTCGTTTAAGAGCATCAAAATATTAAGCTTTACAAGCTCGCTGCCTTTGTCGTCCTTAAAGGGGTGAGAGCCTACAAGAACGTTTAATTCCTCGCCCTTAATTCCCTCGTTCAAGGGGCGCTTTATCTGCTCGGAGGCTAAGTGGGGCAAAAGGTCGTTAATAACAAACTTGGGCTCATCGTCCTTTTCGCCTATAGAAACCTCCTTAACCGTGCCGTCCTTTAAGGCGAAAACGCCGTGGAGAGCCAGCGGAACGGCAGTCCATTGGTACTTTTTAATTCCGCCGTAATAGTGGGTTTTAAAGAGCGCCAAATCGAGGTCTTCATATAGCGGATTGGGCTTCAGGTCAAGGCGGGGCGAATCGATATGCGCCGCGGTTATATTAACCCCCTGCTCCACAGGCTCTTTTCCGATTACCGCAAAAGCCACCGTCTTGCCACGGTTGTTAATGAAAACCTTGTCGCCCGCGTTATACTTCTTGCCGTAAACAAACTCGGTAAAGCCCTTTTCTTTCGCAAGATCAACAGCTACCTTTGCCGCCTCGCGCTCGGTTTTAGCGGCGTTTAAAAAGCTTTTATAGCCCTCGCAGTATTCGTCTGCCCTTTTTAGCGTTTCCTCATCTGATACAAGTCTTCCGTTTTTTCGCTTATAAAAAAGACCTTCCTTTAATTGCTCTGATTTTGATTTTTCTGACATTGTTAATTACCTCCCGTAATTTCCGTTAATATATCGGAAAAGCGTTTTAAAAACACATTTTCGTTACCGTTGTTGTATAAAATATAATCCGCGCGCGCTCGGTAAAAAGCCTCGTCCTTTCCCGCGTTTATGCGGGTTTCAGCCTCTTTTAGTGTTAGATTATCCCGCGCGATTATTCGTTTGAGCCTTATATCTCTATCGGCTAAAACCGCAACCGTTTTGTGGCAGATTTCATTAATCCCGCTCTCAAAAAGGGTGGGCGCGTCAAGCAGGGTGTCCCGCCCCGCCGCCTGCTTTTTTAAAAGCTCGGCAATATAGGGCAAAATCGTTTTATTAAGCAGTTCCGTGCTTTGCTTATCCTTAAACGCCTTAGCGGCAAGCGCCTTTCGGTTTAAATTCCCGTCAGGGAGTAATATTCCCTCTCCGAATGCGGAAATAAGCGCCCTTAAGCCCTCGGTTCCCTTTTCGGTCGCCGCTCTGGCTGTTATGTCGCAGTCGATTACCTGAAAGTCGAAATCCTCTGCAATCCTTGATACACTGCTCTTGCCCGAGCCTGTAGGCCCTGTAAGCCCTATTACAATACTCATAGCTTTATCACCCTGAATGCCGCCGCGCGGATAAGACGGTTATATACCGCAAGCCCCACGCCGTTTTTTGAGGGGGCGTGGACGTAAATCGCCTGCACACACAGATTATCCGCCCTGCGCAGAACCGAAAAAACGCTGTGCGCGAGGGTGGCTTCGTCACTCGCAGTACCGTAACAAAGCTTCGGCACGGTTATTTTGCCTTCTTCCTCAAAAAAGCAGACAGCGGCGGCGTTTTGCCTTGAATTAACAAATTCCGCGAACTGCTCTGAATCCCCCTCAACCAAATAGGTCTCGGTTTTGGGGGCGTAGTGCTTGTATTTCATACCGGGCGAAGCTACCCTTTCACCGTTTTCGGGCTCCGCCAGCACCGCCTTATCGACCGTAATATCGGGGAAAATTTCCTTTAGCTGTTCCACAGTTACCGCCCCCGGTCTTAACAGCCGCGGCGGGTTTGTCACAAGTGTAATCACAGTCGATTCCACCCCTACCTCGCAGTCGCCCGACATCACCACCGCGTCAATTTTGCCGTCAAGGTCGTCGATAACGTACTGCGCCGAGGTCGGGCTCGGCTTGCCCGAGGTATTTGCCGAGGGGGCGGCGAGCGGAAGGCTTTTCTTTATTATCTGCCGCGCCGTTTTGTCCGACGGCATTCTGACCGCCACGGTATTAAGCCCCGCCGAAACGCTTGCGGGAATTTTATCGGTGCGCTTAAAAATCATTGTAAGGGGTCCGGGCCAGAATTTTTGAGCCGCAATGTAAGCCGAATCGGGTATATCCCTTGCAACCGTCTTCAAATCGGCGATGTCCGCTATATGGACTATAAGCGGGTTATCCTGCGGTCTTCCCTTAGCCTTAAATACCTTTTTAACGGCGTTTTCATCATATGCTGACGCCGCAAGCCCATATACCGTTTCTGTAGGGATTGCGACAATACCGCCGCTTTTCAGTATTTCCGCCGCGCGCTCTATTCCTTTTTCATCAGCTTTAAGCCGCTCAGTCAGCATTAAATTATCCCTCGTTTTCCGCCTTTAACGCTTCGGTTCTGTAATGGGTGGTCAGCGCGTCCACAACCTCGTCAAGGTCGCCGTTTAAAATCTGCTCTAATTTATAAAGGGTAAGCCCTATTCTGTGGTCGGTCACCCGCCCCTGCGGATAGTTGTAGGTGCGGATTCGCTCGCTCCTATCCCCCGTTCCGACCTGCGATTTACGGTCGGAGGCTATCGCCTCGTCGTGCTCTCTCTGTGCCGCGTCAAGCAGGCGGGAGCGCAGTATTTTAAGGGCTTTATCCTTGTTCTTAAACTGGCTTCGCTCGTCCTGACATTCAACCACCGTGCCTGTAGGAATATGGGTAACCCTTATCGCGGAGGAGGTCTTGTTAATGTGCTGACCGCCCGCTCCCGACGAGCGGAAGGTGTCTATTTTAAGGTCGGCGGGGTTAATTTCAAGCTCCACGTCCTCCGCCTCTGGCAGAACCGCGACGGTGACGGTAGAGGTGTGAATACGCCCCTGCGTTTCGGTATCGGGTACACGCTGAACGCGGTGAACTCCGCTTTCATATTTAAGGCGGGAGTACGCACCCGCGCCCTCAATCATAAACACGATTTCCTTGTAGCCGCCAAGCTCGGTTTCGTTGGCGTTTATAACCTCTATGCTCCAGCGCTTTGACTCGGAATACATTGTATACATTCTGTAAAGCGTACCCGCAAAGAGCGCCGCCTCCTCGCCGCCCGCGCCGCCGCGAATTTCCACTATAACGTTTTTCTCGTCGTTCGGGTCCTTTGGCAAAAGCAGAATTTTCAGCTCCTCGGAGCAGCGTTCAATATCCGCCTTTGCGGTTTTAAGCTCCTCCTCGGCAAGCTCCTTAAAATCCTTATCAAGCCCGCTTTCGGACAGTATTTCAAGCGCCTCCTTTTCGGAGGTCTTCGCCGCGGAATACTCGCGGTACTTTTCTACTATCGGGGTAAGCTCCGCGTGCTCCTTCATCAGCTTTGTAAAAAGCGA
>JBJEOD010000085.1:0-3183 GCA_051880535.1 Acutalibacteraceae bacterium
ATGCTTCTATTATACCACATTTTCTACAGCTTTGCTTGACTTTTTCAGTGGTTTCAGACGGTGCTCTGTTTTAGGTATTTTTCAATGTTATATCCGATTTACAGCTTCGGTAACATTTGCACTGAGAGCATACCTATTAAGTCCCGTTCTTCGGTAGTATGCCTCTTTATTGGCATACATCATTTCATCGGCAATAATCACTAATCTTTCCAGCGAAAGGTCCGGGTGGTCCTCTGCCGCGGCATAGCCTGACGAGAGACTGAGACTGTTAGCAGCTTCACCCTTCCATTTTTCCGCCGCTGCGTCAAGAGCCTCTTGAATTATTCCCGCTTGGCTTTTATCAATGTTAAGTATCGCTATAAACTCATCGCCCCCTGTGCGGAAGCATTTACCGTATTTCCCGAACACCTTTGAGATGCATTTAGCCGCGCCGCAAATCAACTCGTCGCCCGCGTGATGTCCCAATGTATCGTTGACAATTTTAAGCCCGTTGATGTCAATAGTAAATACAGTAAGATTACGCGGCAGCTCGGCGGCTTCATTATAGCTGTTTAAGGCTTCAATATAAGAATATCTGCTCAACATTCCCGTAAGCGCGTCCGTTTCAATGAGCGCCTTTTGTCGGGATAAATTATCGTTATCACTTTGCTGAATAAATTCATTGTAATGAATATACAGCAAAACCGAACCAAACGCAAGAGAAAGGCATGATGTGCGGATATTTCCGTTACCGATTTCCTGCAGAGCAATTCCCAGACAAACCAGCAAAATAATGGCGTAAAGCGATATTTTGTATTTACGTTTGAACTTTTTACTGTAGGTGCGAAAGGAAATAAGAACACATACGATTGCTAAGCAATAGATAATTACGTAAATAAAATATAGCTTTCCGTGATGATAGTAGTTTTCCCTATCCAGATAAAACGTCCATTCGGTAAATATTGATAATATTTCGAATATAGCATTTCCGCACAATACAAATACTATCCATATCAGTTTTTTTCGCCGTTTCTCGTCTGATATTTGCAGTGCGAACAAAACTCCTGCAATCGGAGTAACGGTATAATCCAAGCATTTCACCAAACGATGAATACCGGCAGTCCATTCAGGCGCACCGTTTAAGAATACGCCTGCCCATTCTGAAAGAGCGGAGAGTATAATAAATGCATATGTTAGAATAAAGCGAAATTTAACGGTTTTATCAAAGCGGGCATTTTCTAATACAATTGTGCTTAGCACACACATTGTCAGGCAGGAAATTGCGACAACCGCGGTGTAGTATTCTATCACTCTTATACATCCTTTCAAAAAGCCTGTAATAATGGATTATATTTTACAAAGCCGTAGGATAAAGAACCAACGGCTTTTGTATAACAGAATCAATCAGAGCTTTTCAATTGTCTGCATAAGGTAATCGCCGAACTGCGAGCAGGTCGCGCCGTCCTCGTGTCCCGTGATTACGTACTTCTTTTCAACCTCGGTGCAGATGTGCAGAGCCTCGTTAAGCTTGTTAGCCTTCTCAACATATCCGATATGGCGTAAGAGCATTTCTGTAGCCTTGAACATACTTGTCGGGTTGGCGAACGCACCTCTGCCCGTCTCAATCATACGCGGTGCGGAGCCGTGAATCGCCTCAAACATAGCGTAAACGTCGCCCAGATTAGCGCTGCCCGCCGTGCCGACGCCGCCCTGAATCTGTGCGGCCTCATCGGTAATAATATCTCCGTAGAGGTTAGGCAGAACGAACACCTGGAACTTGCTCCTTGTGCGCTCGTTTACAAGGTTGGCGGTCATAATATCAATGTACCAGTCCTCCGCCTCGATGCCGGGGTAATCCTTTGCAACCTCGTGGCACAAATCAGAGAACTTACCGTCGGTCTTCTTCATAATATTAGCCTTGGTAACAATCGCAACGCTGGTTTTGCCGTTGTTTTTAGCGTACTCAAAAGCGGCGCGTGCGATACGCTTTGTACCCTCGTTGGTGGTAACCTTGAAATCGAAGGCTAAAGTATCGGGAATTTCAACACCTCTGCTGCCTAAAACATACTCGCCCTCGGTATTCTCGCGGAAGAAGGTCCAATCGATTCCAAGCTCGGGAACAGCCACGGGGCGTACATTCGCATAAAGGTCAAGCTCGCGGCGCATTGCAACGTTTGCGCTCTCAAGCGTGCCGCCCTTTAGGGTGGTTGTAGGAGCCTTTAAAATAACGTTGCACGCCTTGATTTCAGCCAGAACGTCATCAGGGATAGCCTTATTGTGGGCGATACGGTTTTCAATAGTAAGTCCCTCAATGGTGCGAAGCTCGATTTTACCCGCCGCAATCTCATCCTTTAAAATAAACTGTAAAAGCCTTTCGGATTCAGCGGAAATAATCGGCCCGATACCGTCGCCGCCGCAGATACCGATTATGATTTTGTCAAGCTTTGAATAATCGGTTACCCTTTTGTCCTGCTCCATTTTGCGCTCGCGCGCGATTTGCTCGGTTAAAATGCTTCTGAATTGCTCAACCGCCGCGTCAATGTACTTATCCATCTTAATCTTCTCCGTTCTTTGTATATTCAAGCAGTCCGCCCGCTTTAAGTATTGCTTTTTGTCTCTCTGTAAACGAGCAGGAAAGCGCAAAGCTCTCGCCTGTTGTTTTGTCCGTCAAAGTAATTTCGCCCTTATCCATACCCGCAAAAACATCAGTAAGGGTCAGCTTGTCGCCCTGATTCAGTTTATCGTAATCGTCGGGATTTTTAAAGGTAAGGGGCATAATACCCGCGTTTATAAGGTTTGCAACATGGATTCTCGCAAAGCTCTTTGTGATAACCGCGCGAACGCCTAAATACATAGGCACAAGCGCCGCGTGCTCGCGGGAGGAGCCTTGTCCGTAGTTACTGCCGCCGACGATAATGCTCTTGCCTAAAGTCTTAGCCCTCTCGGGGAAGGTTTCGTCGCAAACACCGAAGCAGAACTGTGAGAGATGCGGAATATTTGAACGGTAGGGCAAAATCTTTGCGCCTGCCGGCATAATATGGTCGGTGGTGATGTTGTCCCCTACCTTAAGCACCAATTCGGCAGTAAGCGAATCCTCCTGCGGTGCGGATTTCGGGAAGGGCTTAATATTAGGTCCGCGAAGCACCTCAATATCCTTTGCCTCGTCGGGAGTTGCAGGCTCAATAACCGCGCTGTCATCAATTT
>JBJEOD010000086.1:0-3146 GCA_051880535.1 Acutalibacteraceae bacterium
AAAATCCCGCGGATTACAGAGAAGAGGTTATTGAGCGTCTTGGTAAATTTTTGGATTTGGCAAAGGGTACGGGAATTACCCTTTGCCACGAAAATGAAAAGGGAATCTACGGCGATATTCCCGAAAGATGTCTTGAAATTCACAGGGCTTTACCCCAAATGCCCGCAATATTTGACCCCGCAAATTACATTCAGTGCGGCGCGGATACGCTTGAGGGCTGGAAAATGTTAAGCGGATATGTAAAATATCTTCACATTAAGGACGCGCTTGCGGACGGAAGTGTTGTTCCCGCGGGAAAGGGTGTCGGTAATCTTCCCTTTATTCTTGATGATTTCAGAAAAAACGGAGGAAAATGCGTTACAATCGAGCCGCATTTGACTGTTTTTGAAGGTCTTTCAGCGCTTGAAAAAGAGGGAGACAAGAGCGTTGTGGGCGAGGTTTACCGTTATCCCTCAACTACAGCGGCATTTAAAGCCGCCGCCGACGCGCTTAAAGAATTAATTTAAAGGGGGATATTAATGGAAATCGGAGCTCAATTTTACACGTTGCGCGATTTCTGCAAGGACACAGACTCCTTTGCTGAAACACTCAAAAAGGTGGCGGACATAGGATATAAGACAGTACAGATTTCGGGAACATGTCAATATGATCCGAAATGGCTCCAAAAACAGCTCAAAAAGAACGGTCTTAGATGCGTTCTTACTCATACGCCGGCAGATAAGCTGCAAAATGATCCCGCAAAGGTCGCGGCGGAGCATGATGTTTTTGACTGCAAATATGTAGGTCTCGGCTGGTTCGGCTTTGACGAGGAAAAGCATGTTGATGACTTTATCAGGGATTATACTCCCGTGGCTGAGGCTCTTAGTCAAAACGGCAAATATTTTATGTATCACAACCATGACGGCGAATTTAAGAAGTTTAACGGAAGGCTTGTGCTTGAAACGCTCGCTGAGAATATAAGTCCGAAAATAATGGGCTTTACGCTTGATACCTTCTGGGTTCAGGCAGGCGGCGGAGACCCGGCGCACTGGATAGAAAGGCTTTCGGGCAGAGTTCCGTGTATTCACCTGAAGGATTACGCATTCGGCAGAAAAATGGCACCGATAGGCGAGGGTAACATTAATTTTGACCGTGTTTTTGAAAAAGCCGAGTCGGCGGGCACCGAGTATATGCTTGTTGAGCAGGATGTCTGCAACGGTGAAGATCCCTTTGAGTGCTTAAAACGAAGTTTCAATAACTTACGCAGTTTTGGTTTTAAATAGAATGAGGTGTTCTTGTGGATTTATTTGACAATCTGATAAAGATTAAGGAATATGACTTGAAAGGTCAATTGCCGGATATTTTTACATTTGAAGATAAGAGAAAACTTGAATCGAAAGAACAATGGGAAGAACGGAAAAAAGAAATATACCGTAATGCAGTTGAATTACAATATGGAACACCGCCTCCCAAGCCTGAATTTGTAAATGTTGAACCGCTGAACAGGGATGGTAAATTCATGTTTTACAGGGTTACCGCAGGCAAACAAAATGCATCTGTTTCATTTTTAATGATGATAGTAAGACCTGAGGGAAAAGGACCTTTTCCATCGGTTATTGACGGGGATTTTTCATTTCCGCATATATATGATAAAGAATTTATTTCGGCGTTTACCGATAACGGTATCATGCCGGTTTTCTTTAACCGTATAGAAATAGCTTCCGATTGCGATTATGAGAGAAAGAGCCCTTTATATCGTATTTATCCCGATGGAAATTTTGGCGCAATAGCCGCATGGGCTTGGGGTTATTCATGTTGTGTGGATGCTCTTGAACATATTGATTTTGCCGATAAGGAATGTATTGTGTTTACCGGTCATTCCCGCGGAGGCAAAACTGCTTTGCTTGCAGGTGCATTGGACGAGCGCGCGGTTATTGTCAATCCCAATGAATCGGGATGCGGCGGAAGCGGATGCTACAGATTAAATATCAAAGCTATTACAGAAGATAATCAAGAAGAAACTAATGAAACATTAAAGGTTATGATGAATTCATTTCCGCATTGGCTAAATCCAGATATGAATAAATATATAGATAGAGAAGAAGAACTTCCCTTTGACCAACATATGTTAAAGGCATTAGTTGCCCCGAGAATTTTATTTTTATCTGAGTCTGCAAGTGATATTTGGGCAAACCCTGTCGGAACTTGGCTGACAAATAAAGAAACACAAAAGCTTTATGATTTTTTGGGTGCGCCTCAAAATATGTATTGGTATTTTCGTAAGGGGTATCATGACCATAAAGTGCAAGACATAAATATGCTTGTGAATCTGATAAAGCATTATAAGTGCAATGAGAAATTGAGTTCTGATTTCTTTAAATTACCCTTTAAACTCAGCAATGAAATTTATAATCGATGAATTGCGCTTATTTAAAATGTAACATCTAAAATATGAAAATCCCTTTGACTGCTTAAAACGCAGCTGTGAATATTTAAAATCAAGAGGTTTTTAATTATGAAAAAAATAAAGCTTGGTATAATCGGAATAGGAAATATGGGGTCGGGACACGCGACTAACATTAAAAACGGCAAATGTCCCGAAATTGAGCTTGTCGCAATAGCGGACATTAACCCCGAAAGACTTGACTGGGCAAAACAGCAAGGCTATGCTGAAAATATTACATATTTTAACACTGCAGAGGAGATGCTTGACAGCGGTATTATTAACGCCTGCATTATAGCGGTACCGCATTACGACCACACAAAATACGCGATAGAGTGTATGAAGCGCGGTATTCACGTTATGGTGGAAAAGCCTGCGGGAGTATACACAAAGCAGGTAAGAGAGATGAACGGAGAGGCGGAAAAGCACCCCGAGGTGGTTTTCGGTATGATGTTCAATCAGCGCACAAACTGCGTCTACAGAAAGCTCCGCGAGCTTGTGCAGTCGGGAGAATACGGCGAGATAAGACGTACAAACTGGATTATTACCGATTGGTACCGTCCCCAGTGCTATTACGATTCGGGCGACTGGCGCGCAACATGGTCGGGCGAGGGCGGCGGAGTGCTTTTAAATCAGTGTCCGCACCAGCTTGATTTGTGGCAATGGATTTGCGGTATGCCGGTTAAGGTTGAGTCCCACCTTCATTTCGGAAAGTGGCACGATA
>JBJEOD010000087.1:0-3125 GCA_051880535.1 Acutalibacteraceae bacterium
ATCGTTCGCACCCTTGACATAAACTTTTCTGGTATCGCCGTAGTAGTTCTCAACACCGAAAAAGGCGGTATAGGTGAGCGCCAGAATCAGAATGAGTACTACGAAGAAGACCGGCTTGCCTGTTCTTTTGGACTTCATTGGCAAATCCTCCACTAAATGTAATCATTTATTAATTATACATAAAAAGACTGCTAAAGTCAATCTTTTTACATTAATACTTTACAACATACGTCAAAATAATCAAAATTACGCCCTGTCAGACGTCAATTTCTCCAAAGCGGCATACCTTACAGCCACGCAAAGCACCTCGGAGGCCTTTTTTATCTCCTCCACAGAGGGATAGGACGGGGCTATTCTTATATTGGAATCGCAGGGGTCAACACCGTAAGGATAGGTCGCGCCCGCGGGGGTAAGAATCATTCCCGCATTTGCACAGAGCTGTTCCACCCGCTTAGCACAGCCCTCAAGCACATAAAGGCTTATGAAATATCCTCCGCGCGGATTAGTCCAGCGGGCGATTCCCGTACCCGAAAGCTGTTTATCAAGCTCCGCCAGTACCGACTCGAACTTAGGCCGGAGAATATCCGCATGGCGCTTCATATGGCACTCTATATCCGCCGCGGTCTTAAACATACGCGCGTGGCGAAGCTGGTTAAGCTTGTCGGGTCCTATGGTCTGATATTTCATCCGGCTCTTTAAGAGAGCTACGTTATTCGGGCTTGCCGCCTCAACCGCCACTCCCGCGCCGGGGAAGGTGATTTTAGAGGTAGAGGTGAAGATAATCGGCAAATCGGGATTGCCCGCCTTTACGCACTCGTCGTATATGTTAAGCAGTGTATCCCCCTCGTCATAGAGGTCGTGCACGGCGTAGGCGTTGTCCCAGAAAATCCTGAAATCCCCCGCCGCGGGCTTGAGGCGCGCCATTCTTTTTACCACCTCGTCGCTGTAGGTGACTCCCTCGGGATTGGAGTATTTGGGAACGCACCAGATACCCTTGACCGAGGAATCCTTTACCAGCTCCTCGACCTCGTCCATATCGGGACCCTCGGCGGTCATCTTAACGGGTATCAGCTTAAAGCCGAAATACTCGGTTATGGCGAAATGGCGGTCATAGCCGGGGACGGGACACAAAAATTTAAGCTCGCCCTGCTTAAGCCACGGCTCTCCCCCCATACCGTGGGTCATAGCCTGCGCTATGGTATCGAACATCATATTAAGCGAGGAATTTCCCCCCACTATTATCTGCTCGGGCTCAAGCCCTAAAATTTTTCCGAAAAGACCCTTTAGCTCGGCAAGTCCGTCAAGTCCCCCGTAGTTTCTGCAATCGATTCCGCTGATGTTTTTAAAGCCTGTATCGTTGCCCACAAGGTCGAACATCTCACCGCTCAAATCCATATTATCGAAGCCGGGCTTTCCCCTTGACATATCGAGCGACAGATGCAGCGCCCTTAAATGCTCATACTCGGTGCGCACCTGCTTAAGCTCGCGGTCAAGCTCCTCCCTGCTCATTGTTAAATAATTCGACATAAGCCGCCTCCTTCAAAGTGACAGAATACGAAAAGCTCCGCTCTGTAACTAATTAAATATAATACATTTAAAGGATTTTTTCAAGTGATTTATCGGTTTTTTTAAATTTATGCGAAAAACAGTTTATTCTTGACAAAAGTTATAGCTTTGCGCTATTATATATTATATGATTTCTTTATTATATTGAAGGTGTTAGTATGAGTAAAAAGAAAATTATCGCAATTGTCGCCGCGGCAGTCGCGGCAATAGCCCTGATCGCGGGGCTCGGGGTGTATTTAACCTCGGTGTTTTCGTCTGACGGCGGCGCCGCAAAATCGGACAAGCCTACAATTACGGTCGGCTCGGTTTCAGGCGAGGTCGGCAAAACCGTCGAGGTTCCCGTAAAGTTCACGGGCAACCCGGGCGCCATGGGCTTTTTCCTGCAGCTTGAGTATGACAGCGAAAGCCTTGAATACATATCCTTTGAAAAGGGCGATCTGCTTACCGACTGCGAGGTTTCGGGCGGCGGCGGCAATATAAAGCTTATCAGCGTCGAGGAGGGCGACGTCAAAAAGGACGGCACACTCGTAAAGCTTACCTTTAAGGTGCGCGAGGGCGCCTCGGGCGACTGCGAATTAAAGCTTATCTGTGACGAAAACAGCGTCTGCAACTATGATGAGGAAAGTATTGCGGTGACCGCCCAAAGCGGAAAAATCACCGTGAAGTAGGCTTGAGCCAATAAAAAGCTCAGCCCGGCGTCAGGCAAAGGGGCTGTCGCGTTAAGGGCATTTTGCACAAAAAGCCTCCCAAGCCTTACGGGAGGGGGACCGCCGAACGGCGGTGGAGGGATACATTTAGGCTTTTTACAAGCCAAATCCCCCAGTCACGCCTTCGCCGTGACAGCCCCCGTAAGGCTTGCGGGGCCTTTTATTTGTGCAATTTTACCTTAACGCGACAGCCCCCATTATTATATACTGTGTTCGGTAAGCTGCCGTTTTTAGTACGCCTTGCCCCAGTAAAGCATATGCTTTGCCTTTTTTCCGCAGCAGACGCATTTGCCGTCCAGCTCCTCCTGCTCGAAGGGGATACAGCGCGAAGTAACGCCCGCAAAGTCCTTAAGCTTGTCCTCGCACTCGCGGTCGCCGCACCACATAGCCCGGATAAAGCCGGGCTTATTGTCGGCGATTTCCTTCATTTCTTCAAGGCTGTGCGCGTCAAAGGTCATATTCGCCCTGCGTTCGAGAGCCTTGTTGTAAAGCCCGTCGTGAACCGCGCCTAAAAGCTCGGTAAGCTTTTCTTCAAGCCCGTCAAGCGAAACGACCGTTTTCTCGCCGTTGTCGCGGCGGACGATTACACAGCTGTTGTTCTCAATATCCTTAGGTCCAAGCTCTACCCTGAGCGGTACGCCCTTCATTTCGTACTCGGCGAACTTCCAGCCGGGCGACTGCTCGCCCGCGTCGATTTTGGCGCGGCAGACCTTTTTCATTCGCTCGTAAACCTCGTTCGCCTTGTCGAGAACACCCTCCTTGTGGGCGGCAATCGGGATAAGCACCGCCTGAATCGGAGCTATCGCGGGCGGGAGCACCAGACCGTTATCGTCGCCGTGGGTCATTATAATC